>CALDSP010000193.1 GCA_937924465.1 uncultured Leptospiraceae bacterium | reverse complement strand
AATGACAATCTTGTAAATGAAAGATCTTTTCGAGTGTTCAGTGTTGTTGTTACTACATCCTGGTATGCAAGAGTTCCGCAATTAAGAAAAGTTTTACGTAAAGGAAGGAGCATTTTAGAACGGTGGATTACATTTTATGATTCAACAGAGTAAACTTTTTTCACGAAACTAAATTCGAGAATAATTCTCATTTACAAAAATTTAGAATAATGGAAATCTTTACAAATCAACAAAATAAGTTACAATCTTTTAAGTTCTATTAGATTTAGAAAGATAAGTTACAACAAATCTCATTATCAAACAACAAGAAGAAAAATGCTTATGATACTTTTAGGATTTTTGCATTTTCTCGATCCTTAGATTATTCTTTATATTTTATATGATTAAAAAAGTATTTATCAACTCATACTAAAAATTTTTTAAAATGTAAGTTTTCAGACTTGCAAAATATCAATATATCAATAAATTAGTATATCAAGATATATTGATATTTCAATATAATAATATTATGAAATCACATATAAATTCTCTAAAAGCAATTGCAGATGAAACCCGACTTAGAATTTTAATCATTCTTTTCTTGGGAAGTTTTCATGTAAACGAAATCGTAGAAATCTTAGAAATGGGACAATCTAGAATTTCTAGACATTTAAAAATCTTACAAGATGCAGAACTCATTTTTTCAAGAAGAGAAGGAACTTTAATTTATTACTATTTGAATTTTGATAGAGAAAAAAATTTTCAAACAGAACTTATAGAACTTTTAAACAAATATAAAACTCAAATTTCATTTTATGAAAAAGATTTCGTCAAAGTCCAAGAAATTTTGGATACTCGATCTCAGCTAACTCGTTCTTTTTTTGATAAATTAAATGGAGAAGCTCAAAAAATAAAAGAACAAGTGCTAGACGTGAGTGTTTATAAAGAAACTTTATTAAAAATGATTCCCCAAAAGAAAGAGATATTAGTAGATTTTGGATGTGGAATAGGAAGGCTTTTTTCAGATTATAAAAAGAGAGTAAAAAAAATTATAGGGGTAGACTCTTCTTCTAATATGCTTTCTTTAGCGAAAGTTTATAACAAAAAAATTTCTCAACTTCAGTTTATTCAATCTAACCTTGAAAAATTAAATTTACCAAATAACTTTGCAGATGTAGTTGTAACGTCCATGGTTTTGCATCATGTTTCTTCTCCATATCTTGCTATCCAAGAAGCTTATAGAATTCTAAAACCTAAAGGAACGTTATGCGTTATTGATTTAGCTAAACATAACAAAGAATTCATGCGAAATATTTACGCTGATTTATGGCTTGGTTTTGAGAAAGAAGTTCTTTTTTCTTGGTTAGAACAAGCTAGATTTAAAATTCAAAAAATAAGTGAAATTTCAACAGAGATGGATTTAAAAATTATAGCAATCAAAACAATAAAGGAGTAAAAAATGACAAGTAAACAAGATTATAAAGTAAAAGATATTTCTTTAGCCGAATGGGGACGAGAAGAAATCATTCTAGCAGAAAAAGAAATGCCTGGACTTATGGCGTTACGTGAAGAGTATAAAGGAAAAAAACCTTTAGCAGGTGCAAGAATTGCGGGTTCTTTACATATGACCATCCAAACTGCAGTGCTAATTGAAACTCTTGTAGAACTCGGAGCACAAGTTCGCTGGTCTTCTTGCAATATTTTTTCTACACAAGATCATGCAGCAGCTGCAATTGCGAAGGCTGGAATTCCAGTGTTTGCATGGAAGGGAGAAACAGAAGAAGAATATTGGTGGTGTATTGAACAGACTTTGAAATTCGGTGATAAAGGACCTAATATGATTTTAGATGATGGAGGAGATCTGACGCATTACGTCCACACAAAATATCCACAGCTTTTGAATGAAATAAAGGGAATTTCAGAAGAAACCACAACAGGAGTCAATCAACTCAATAAAATGTTAAAAACAGGTCAACTGAAAGCTCCAGCTATCAATGTGAATGATTCTGTGACTAAGTCTAAATTTGATAATTTATATGGATGTAGAGAATCTCTAGCAGATGGAATTAAAAGAGCTACTGATGTAATGCTTGCCGGTAAGGTTGCTTTAGTTGCTGGCTTTGGAGATGTAGGAAAAGGTTCTGCAGCCTCTCTTAGAGCTTTTGGATGTAGGGTAATTATTAGTGAAATTGATCCCATTTGTGCTTTACAAGCCGCCATGGAAGGTTACCAAGTTTTAACTGTGGATGATGTCATTCAGGAAGTTGACCTTGTAGTCACTGCAACAGGAAACAATGACATTATTACTCTAGAACACATGATTCAAATGAAAGATGGGGCAATCCTTTGTAACATTGGTCACTTTGACACTGAAATCCAAGTCAACCGTTTGAAATCTTACTCTGGCATACGACGTGTTACAATCAAACCTCAAGTAGACAAATTCATTTTTCCAAATGGAAAATCTTTAATCTTACTTGCGGAAGGAAGACTTGTCAACTTAGGTTGTGCTACTGGGCATCCCTCTTTTGTGATGAGTACTTCTTTTACAAACCAAGTGCTTGCTCAAATTGAGTTATATAACAATCAATATGAAGTAGGAGTTTATAGATTGCCAAAAAAGTTAGATGAAAAAGTTGCTGCTTTGCATTTACAAAAACTCGGAGTAAAACTTACAAAACTGACCCCAGAACAAGCTGAATATTTGGGAGTGCCTATAGAAGGACCTTTCAAACCAGAACACTACAGATACTAAATTACATACCCACATGCGCCTTCTAGCATGTGGGCGTTTTACTTAAGGGCAATTGTTTGCGGAATTAGCTGTGTATGGTCTTAGTTGAAAATCATTGGCATTTACATTTGTATCATTTCCGTTTGGACAACGAGAATAAGCAGAGCTAGTTGAGAGATTGAGTAAATAGGAACTATTTTCTTGATAGCCTCCCGCGTTAATGTTTACAAAATCAAGTACA
>CALDSP010000192.1 GCA_937924465.1 uncultured Leptospiraceae bacterium | reverse complement strand
AAACTACGTGGGAAAATGATTTCTGGATATTTAAATTTTAAAATCAGACGAGAAAGCAAATATCCTCCCGAGGCTGTTAGAGCTCTTTTTCAAAAAATCAAATCCCTTCCGTATGACCTTTTGATTATATCGGGGGACATTACGAATTTATCCCATAAGAATGAATTTTTAGAATCTAAAAAAATTTTGCACTCTTTATTAAATGAGAAAGCATTTTTAATTCCGGGCAATCATGATCGATACGTTGTTTCTGCTTTAGAGCCAGTAGATTTATTTACTTCTACTTTTGTTAATAATATAGGTACTCAACTAGAGACTTGTAGATATTACTTGAAAATTTTAGAATTAAAAAATTTTTATGTAATTGGATGGGATTCAAATCATCCTTCTATGATTGGAGATGCCTCAGGATTTTTAGAGCAAAATATAATTGATGAAACTTTAAACTTTTTACGAAATAAAACCAAACCTTACTTTTTAGTTTGTCATCATCCTATTTGGAATCCTCCCGATAAACAAGAACATAATTTTCACAAGCTAAGAAACAGAGATTATGTTTTTCAAAGACTTTTAGAAAATCCTCCTCTTGCTTATTTTCATGGACATTTACATACAAATTGGGTGAAAAAAAAGACACAAGAATTTCCATTTTATGTGTTTAATTCTGCATCAAGCACAAGAATTCCCGATCTTACTCATCATTCAGGATTTCATTATATCCAAATTGTAGAAGGGAATTGGAAAATTCAAAGATTTCATTATGTTGCTCACGCTAAAGAATATTTGGAAACAGATGTAATCATGTATTAGTCTTTCCATTTAATTTTGACTTTTTTTGGTATTCCAACTTTTTCCATAACTAAGTCTAGATCACTACAAATTTCTTTTTTTACTTGGCTATTGTCTCCACCATTTCGTAAAATATAACTTGGATGATAAGTTGGCATAACGGGAATACCTCCAAACTCATGCCATTTCCCACGTAATACAGTAATCCCTTCTTTTGTATTTAATAAAAACTTAGTAGCTGGATTTCCTAAAGCTACAATTACTTTTGGTTGTATGATTTCGATTTGCTTTAGAAGATATGGGCTACAAGTTTCTACTTCTTCTTTATCGGGAGGTCTATCCTTTTGCATTTTTAAATCCACAGTAGGACGACATTTTACAACATTAGCAATATAAACATCCCCGCGGTTAAGTCCCATATATTTTTCAATGAGTCTAGTAAGTAATTCTCCCGCTTTTCCTACAAAAGGTCTACCTTTAGCATCTTCTGTAGCACCGGGACCCTCTCCAACGAACATAATTTCTGCATTTGGATTTCCTTCTCCAAATACTGTATTCGTTCTAGTGGTGGAAAGTTTACATTTTAAACAAATCTTAACTTCTTCTTCGAGCTTTTTTAAGTTTTGAATTTTTGTTGAGTTCATTTTGCTTTTTTGAAGTTTGATAAATAAAATTTTTTAGTTCACCAGAAAGTAAAAAATACATTCTTTCAAGCAAAATAAAATAAACAGGAAGTAGGAAAAGCAGTTTATATTTTTGTATTTCAAAATAAAAATCAATGATAGTAACTAAACTTATGTAAAGGTAATACAAAAATCCGTAAAAAAATATTTTCCGTTTATTTGATTTTAAAATTTGATTTAAAGTGAGAAAAGAAGAAATGAAAGAAATATTTTTAAAAAAAGAAATAAAAGCTAAATAGCTCCACACAAAGGCAAAAAACAAAATATCAAAAATCAAATTTCTATAGCAAATAATTTTCCAAGCTGTGTGAAGTCCATATTTTTGAGAGTAAATACTTAACTCATCAAAAGGAAGAGATTCAATTCCTAAATTTAGAACAAAAATAAATAAAAAGACTTTTCCATAAGAATTTAAAAAGAAATCTCTAGCGGTTTGTAAATCAAACTTAATGTTTACATTAAAGATAAAAAAATAATAAAAGAAATAAGAATATAAAATTAAAATAAAAGGTATTTCAAGAATTTCTAATATAGCTTTCCAATCTAGAAAGTAAAACTGAAAAATTAATTTTAGAGTAAACAACAAAACGAAATAAATCCAATCTAAGAAAAAAAATTTCTTTTTAGTATAGTATTCATAGCTATATAAAAAAATTACTCCGCCAATGAATAGAAAACTTGCTTTATCATATAACACTTTCAGAAGTCCACTAGTTAAAGTAGAATTTTCATAGACGTTATTTATGAAATATAGCCAAGGGTATTCTGACTTAGGAGGATGTTGAATTTCTAAAAAACTTTTTTCGTTTACCAAAAAAGAAACAATAAGAATTCCAAACAAAACTAAAATTATAGCAATTGGATATTTTTTTTTCATACTTAGTCGTTGCGTATTGTGTCTACAGGGTCTAAGTTTGCTGCCCAACGTGCTGGAAAATAACCTGCAAGTCCAGAAAGAATAGTTGCAGCAGTTGTGACCATAAAAATAAAACCTATGTCAATATCTACGGGTAAATGATCAAAATAATAAATATCTTTTGGAACTAAGATAACTGGCTTCCAATTGGAGCCATAGAATATATTTCCAAAAAAATTGATAATTTCGCTTAGTAAGTTAACAAAAGATTCTAAGTTAATAGCATAATAAATTCCAATAATTCCACCAATTACAGAGGCAAGAAATCCTAAAATCATAGAATTGGCAGTAAATATAAATAATATAGAAGAAGAAGAAAGCCCAAGTGCTTTTAAGATTCCAATAGATTTTCTTTTAGAACGAACAAGAGAGTAAACTGTAGCAACCATTCCAAGTGCAGCAAGTACAATAAATAAAAATACAATATTAGAAATAATTGTTTTTTCCATTCTAAGAGCGGCTAAAAAATTTTGTTGCTCCTCTGCTAAAGTGCGAACGGTAAAGTAGTTGTTTGTATTTCCTAGTTTTGCATCAAATTCATTAGTGCGAGTAATGCTTAAAATTTGATCTTTACAATCCTTTAGGTCATCTAAAGATTTTACTTTTAAAACAATTTGATTCACAGAGTTTTGCAGTTTAAAAAATTTTTGGGCTACTGGGAGAGACATATAAATAAATTTTGAATCGTAATTATAATATCCTGTTTTAAAGTATCCCACAACTGAAAAATTAGAAATACTTAAATTTACACCTTTGGTTACATTAAAACTTCCACTAGGCACAGCAATTGTTACAGCTCTTCCTAAACCAAAGTTATAGAGGTTACTCATTTCTTTTCCAATGACTATTAAGTCTTTTTTTGTGAGGTTTCCAATTTCATCTTTATTGTAAAATTCTAACTTAGGAAAGTTAGGGATTTTGTTTTCTAGTAAATGTTGTACGTTTTCTACCGGGACGGCTCGAATCATGATAGGTACAAAATTATTAGAGTGTTGTAGTAATCCGTGGCTTGTAATGTTTCCTTGAATAGAGATTACATGTTCCCTTAAAAATGAGTCTTCCATAAGAATAGAGATTACTTTTTCGTAATTTTTAATTTCACCTGTTCCAAAACTGTTTTCAATTGTAATGTGAGGTCCACCGCTCCAAAGTGATTCTTTGACCTGTCTTTGAAATCCATTAAAAATGGATAAAACTACAACCAATAGAGAAACTCCAACTGCCATTACAATAAAAGATAACCTTGATTTTAAGGACATAAGTCCAAAAGCTCTAGAGCCTCGAATGTATCGGAGTGTAATTAAGGATAAAATGGTAAATGAATTTGGGAGTTTTTTAAGAAATTGCATTCTAAACCTCCAAAATTTGTGGAATTGGAATTTAGGAAAGTAAATTATTTTAGGCTTGCCATGAAAGGTATTATAAATAAATTCTCTTATGGAGAAAAAAGATGAAATTTATATTACTATTTTTTGTAGTAACAACAACCTTGTTTTCTGGACCAAATGAGGATTTAATTCGTCATGTGGTAAATGCCGATGTTGGAGGAGTAAAACGTGCAATCAAAGCAGGAGCTGATCCAAACACCCAAGTAAGAGATCTTACTGCTCTTATGATTGCTGTGGGAAAAGGGAATGAAGAAATTGTAAATGCTCTTTTAGAATCAAATGTAGATATAAATTTTCGTTCAGAAACAGGTAAAACAGCTTTGAGTATTGCTTTTCGAAGAAATCAACTTAAAATAGCAGAACTTTTAGTAGCAAAAGGAGCAGATATAAACGGAAAAGATGAAAAAGGAATTACTAGCCTTATGTGGGCAGCTTATGAAGGAAAAACAGAAGTAGTAAAATATCTCATAGATAAAAAAGCAGATTTAAACTTAACAAGCAATAGTGGAAAAACGGCTTTACGTTATGCGACAGAGAGAAATCATAAAGAAATAATAAAAATTTTAAAAGATGCCGGAGCCGAGTAAAATGTTCTTTGCCTTTATTTTGTTATTTACTCTAGGATGTGTCAGTGTTCCACAAGAAGAAGTTTATGATTATGGTCCTTCTTTTTGGGGAGAGGAAGAGGAAGAAAGTCCACTTTATCGTCCTGAAAAAGTAAAACAAGAAAAAAAAACTTGGTTTTCTATTTCTTCAGAATAAGTTACTTTCATTTGCGGAAGTTTATTTTCTTGCAATTTTTTAAAATCAATAAAATCTAAAGCTATGTTTTATGAATATAAAAGTATACAGCCAAAAATTCATTCAAGTGCTTTTATTGCTCCAAGCGCGGAAATCATTGGAGATGTAGAAATTGGAAAAGATACTTCTGTTTGGTTTCAAACCTTAATACGGGGAGATGTAAATTTTATTCGGATTGGAGAGGGCTGTAATATCCAAGACATGTCTTTAATTCACGTTTCCAGAGATAACTTTCCAACAATTATAGGAAACTTTGTTTCTCTTGGGCATAGGGTTACCATTCATGGGGCAGTTTTAAAAGACTATTCTTTTGTAGGAATGGGAGCTACTATAATGGATGATGTAGAATTAGGAGAATATGCTTTTGTAGCTGCTGGAAGTTTAGTTACGCCCGGAAAAAAAATTCCACCTAGAACTCTAGTTATGGGATCTCCAGCCAAAGTAGTAAGAGAAATTACAGAAAAAGAATTCAAAATGATTGAACAAACTGCTAAAAATTACATTAGTTATAAAGAAATTTATAAAAGCAAAAAAGATTTTCTTTACCTTAACTCTTTAACTGAAAAAAAAGTCTAAATTATATGAGATTTTTATTACTTTTCTTTTTTCCTTTTACACTGTTTGCAGATGCTAATCCTATTGATATTGTCTTGCAGAAAGTATCCAACAACAAATACCAGTTTCATATTGTTGTAAAAAAAGGATATGCACTTCAAAAAGATGCACCAAATAAAATTCAGCTTATTACAGAAAATGGATTGCAAATTACTCAATTTAAATCTGAATTTAAAGGAAAAGTTTTTCTTGATAAACCAGAATATTTTGAAGTGATTGAACCTATTCCTTTAGAAGTTCGTGGAAAAGGGGATATTTCAATAGAAGCTAAGTTGTTTTACTGTGATTTGGGTAAGGGAGTTTGTTATCCGGGAAAAATTTCAAAGCGAGAGAAAATTCAGTGATTGTTTATAAATACGAACCATATAATCCTGAAGATGAGCCAGAGTTTACTCCCGAGAAGCTCATGCAAGTTCTTTCTGAACTGATTATGAAGTATGAGATTTCTTTGGAAGAAGCTCTCAAATTAGTAATAGAAAAAGGACTTCCAGTCAATCTCTTCTTAAAAGAAGGAGGGATGGATGATTTGATAAAACGTTTCATTGCACAAATCAAAGAGCAAATCCAAAGCATTTTAAATAATTACACTATAGAACCTCATCACAAGCAACTTCAACAGGCTTTACAGGATAAATTGAAAGAAATAGAAAAACTTTTTAAAAAAGATAAAAAGTTTATTGAAGATTTAAAAAAAATTATTGAAAACTCAAGTTCCGATCAACTTCGCCGTTTTCGTTGGAATTTAGGAAATCAAAAAGAATCTTTTACTGCAATAGAAACTTTATCTGAGTTATTAGAAAATAAAGAAATTATTTATAATGGAATCAAACGATTTTCTTTTCAAGGAAGTCTCGTTCCAAGCTTACAAGATTCCATTAAACTTTTAAAAGAGTTAGAGCATTTGCAATCTCTTCTGAAGTCTTTAGAAGAAGCTCTAGAAAAGGGTGACTTGTATAATATGGACTTAGAAAAAATTGCTCAATACTTGGGTGTAGAAAGTTATCAAGAATTTTTAGAAAGAAGAGAGTCTATTTTTCAAAAACTCACCCAACTTCTTGAACAAAGAGGAGAAATCATTCAAACTGATTCGGGAGAATTTAAACTTTCTCCTAGTTCCATTCGTAAAATTGGAATTCAGGCTTTAAAAGAAATTTTTTCCAAGATTAAATCAGATTCAGCAGGTGGTTCTCATAGGAGTGAGGAATTCGGGAATTCAGAAAACCTTACATCTATTACAAGGATCTATGAATTAGGGGATAGTATTTCACAAATTGATTTTTCTTCTAGTATTTTAAATAGTTTACGGCGCGGAAATGGAACTAAACCTTCTTTGATTGATTTGGAATCTTATGAAGCAAGAGGCTTTGCCAAGTCTTCCACTATTATTTTGTTAGATATGAGTGGTTCCATGTCTCGCTTGGGGCGGTTTTATAATGCAAAAAAAATGTCTTTAGCCTTGAATCATCTCATACAATCAGAGTATAAAGACGATAAACTCACTATTATAGGTTTTGGTACTCTTGCAAAGATTATTTCAGTTTCTGAAATTCCTGAAATCAATCCTTATCCTGTTACTATCTTTAATCCTTATATTAAGCTACGTTTTGATTTATCTCAAATGAACGAAAAAGAAATTCAAACTCGCATTCCTTTATATTTTACAAATCTTCAAAAAGGACTTCAACTTGCTCGTAAACTTTTGGGTTCCAAACAACTTAAAAACAAAGAAATTATTCTAATTACCGATGGAGCTCCTACTGCTCATTTTGAAGGTTCTGTATTGTATATCAATTATCCCCCAGCTCCTTCTGATTTTGAGGAAGCTCTCAAAGAAGCTAGCTTTTGCAAAGAAGAAGGAATAACAATTAACACTTTTTTACTTACAAATGAATGGGATTTTAGTTATTTCGGAGAAAAAAGTTTTATTCAAAGATTTGCAAAAGCTACAGGGGGAAGAATTTTTTATCCTCATCCAAATGAATTAAACAAAATGGTAATTTATGATTTTATTGAAAATCGTAAAAAGAAATTTTATTATTAAATCCATCCTCGTTTTTGAAACTCGCGCGTAACGTATTCTAAATCCTCTGGAGTATCTACACTTAAACTTTCTTTATCGGTTACATAAACTCCAATAGAATAGCCTGCATCTAAACCTCTAAGTTGTTCTAAAGACTCAGAGATTTCTAACTCACTTTTTGGAAGATTTGAATAATTCATGAGAGCTTTTTTTTCGTAACAATAAATTCCAAGATGTCTATAAACCTTTGCCTCTCCTTTCATTTGGGATGGAATTAAACTTCTAGAAAAATAAAGGGCTTGTTTTTTTTGATTGAATACTACTTTTACTTTATTAGGATTGTTCCACTCTTCTTTAGAAAGTTCAATTGCCGCAGTAGTGATTTCCCAATTTCGATGAAGCATTTTTAAATTCACTACACCATCAATCAGTTTAGGATCTATGTCAGGTTCATCTCCTTGAATGTTAACAACTATAAGAGCCTCACGATCATAATAAGAAAGAACTTCTCGAATTCTATCTGTGCCTGTAGGATGTGTAGTAGAGGTGAGAATTACTTTTGCATAAAATCGATTGCATTCTTCTAAAATTCTTGTGTCATCGGTTGCTATTACTAACTCACTTAGAGTTTTAGATTGAGAAGCATGAAAGTAAGTCCACTCAAGCAAAGACTTACTTCCAATTTTTGCAAGAGGCTTACCCGGAAATCTAGTACTTCCATAGCGAGCAGGAATTACACCCAAGACATACATTAGTTTACAATAAACTCTCTGAAGTAGACCTCTTTAATTTTTCCATTTGTAAGAATATGGTTTATGTGAGCCTTAATTTCTTCTCTTAAATCTAATTGATCTGTAATTGTTTTTAATTCTTCTTTTGTTTTACGAGAAATAATTAAATTGATAATGTTCTGCATTTGTGGAAGTCGTTCTGCTAATTCTTGGGTCAATGCAGGTTGTCCTTTTTCAACTCCAAAAGAAAGTTTTAATTTTAT
>CALDSP010000191.1 GCA_937924465.1 uncultured Leptospiraceae bacterium | reverse complement strand
AAAAGAAAAGAAGCATCATGAAAAGTATATTGGTTATGAGAGTAAGCATTTGGGTTCTGGGAAAGTGAAAGAGATTTATTTAGTTGGAATAGAGTTTAGTAAAGCAGAAAGAAACATTACAAGTTTTGAGTGGGAAAAGGTATAGTAGCTAGACTCACTATACAATTTAGAACAGAAACATTTATTCTTTTTATACCAAAAAACTACTTGCTAATTCAAAGCAACTCTAAATTTTGGAAGAAATTACTGTTTTTATTTCATTGTATTATATTTTTTTCTTTCTTAGGTATTATAAGAGGTAAATTTTATGAAAAGAACATACCAACCCAGTAAAATTAAAAGATTACGAACTCACGGCTTTCGAAACCGTATGTCTACTGCGAATGGTCGTCAAGTTTTAGCAAGAAGAAGAAGAAAGGGGCGTTATAAGCTTACTGTCTCCGATGAAAAAATAGGACGTAAATTCTAATATTTGATTGGCGAACAAATTTGAGACTGTAAAAAAAAAATCTGATATCGACTCCTTATTCAAGAATGGAAAGAGAATTTATAATCAATTTCTTACAATCATTTACAAGAAGAACGGATTGGTTCAGTCTCGATTTTTATTTACTACCGATAAATCCTGTAAAAACTCTGTTCAAAGAAATAGAATCAAAAGAATTTGTCGAGCTCACATTCAAAACCTCTCTTACATTCCTAGTGGATACGATATTGCGATTATAGGAAAATGGAGTTTTAATAAGATTTCATTTCCAGAAAGAAGTTCTCTCTTTGTTCGCTTACTTCAGAGTGTAAAGCCATGAAATTGTTTTTTATTTTTATTATTCGAGTTTATCAAAAATTTATTTCTCCTGTGCTACCTAAATCTTGTAGATTTTATCCTTCTTGTTCGGAGTATGCGGTTCAGTGTTTTGAACGTTTCAATATTTTTTATGCTTTATTTTTGGTAACTAAGCGAATTTTCAAATGCAATCCTTTTTTTGAAGGAGGGGTTGATCCCGTTCCTTGTCCTCATGATACAAAAGATTCTAACATAATGGATGGAAACAATGGAAGAAAGAAACTCTAGACTTTTACTTGCTATATTTTTATCTTTTTCAATTTGGATGGTTATTAACTTTATTTTTTTTCCACCTCAAAAACAAACGAAACTTCCACAAAAGAAAGTAGAGCAGACGGAAAATTCTCAAACACAACAAGAAATTTCAAAACCTAAAGAACAAAAATTGGTTGAATTAAAAGAGAATCCAACTTCAAAGAAAGTCTTACGAGCTAAAAAAGAAATTGAACTAAAAAATTTTTATGTCATCACAAATCCTTTCTTGGTTGAACTTTCAAATAAAGGGGGACGAATAGAAAAATATTTTATAAAAAATTATAAAGACTTAGATGGAAAAGAAGTAAAAATTGCAAAAGATCCATCCCATGAAGTTGAATTTAACAAAGAAAAATATAGAGCTATTGAAATTACCAGAGGACAGGGTTTTGATTTTAATATAGGTTATACTGAAATAGAGGCTATTTTATCTCCTTATAATCAAGTTTTATTTGAATTTGAGGAAAACGAAAAAGAACTTCTTTATTCTTTTTCTTCTTTGTCTTTGGATGAAAGTTTTCAAATCAAAAAGGAATATAAATTTTTTCCAGAAGAAAATTATTTTTTATTTAATCTCAGCTTTAAAAATTTAACTTCTCAAGAACTTAGCATTGCTAGTGAAATAAGACCAATTTACTTAAGAAGTTTTGGAAGTTTAGGACCTGTGAAGTTGGGTGAGTTGAACGATCGTGATTTGCAACATTATTTTAGGTATTATTATAATGATGGTTCTTTTAAAGATAGTATAGATGGAGTTTCTAATCAAGGCTTCTTTTCTTCTTTGTTTGGAAAGCAATCTGTAAATTTTGAAAAGATTTTAGGAGTAGGAGATGGAATTGATTTCTTTGGAACAGGAAGTCGTTATTTTATTGCGGTTTTAGATCCTCTAGATAACAAACCTTATGCAGTAGTTTTAGACATGAGAAATGGAAATACTTCTGGGGTTATTAGTTCTTATAATGATATTAAACTTATGCCAAATGAAACAAAGACTTTACGTTATGCGTCATATGTAGGTATTAGAGAAATGGATGGAATGGCATTTAGAGATAAAAATTTAGATCCATCTCAAACTAAACAAACTCCATTTTTAGGTTTAAGTGAAAACCTAAATAAATCTTTTAATCAGGGACTAACAACACCTTTTAGAAATGCTATTGTTTGGGTATTTAAGAAAATGTATGATTATGCCATTCCAAACTATGGATGGTGCATTGTTGTATTCGCTATTTTATTTAAATTACTTTTTTATCCACTAAATCAAAAACAAGCAGAGAGCATGAAAAAGCTCCAAGAACTTAAGCCTTATTTAGATGAGATTAACACTAAATATGCAAACGATCCACAAACTAGACAGAAAAAAACTTTAGAGATATACCAACAACACAAAGTAAATCCCATGGGCGGATGTTTGCCTTTACTAATTCAAATTCCCATTTTTGTAGCCTTGTATACTGCATTTAGTGATACAATTGATTTGTGGAAATCCCCCTTTTTATGGATTCAAGATTTAAGCGAGCCCGATACAGTTTGGACTTCTCCAGCTTTCTTAGGATTTGATGGATTCCATTTAAACATACTTCCTTTAATCATGGTTGGAACACAAATTGTTCAAACTCTTATGACTCAAGTTTCCTCCGATCCAAATCAAAAAACAATGATGTACGTTATGCCTGTAATTATGCTTTTCTTTTTTTGGTCAATGCCTTCTGGAGTTACTCTCTATTGGACCGTTCAAAATATTTTATCTATCTTACAACAGTGGTATACTAATAAATTTGGAGGAACAACAACTAAGCCTAAAGTTGTTACTGTTGTAAAAAAGTCCTAAAAACTCAATTTGGAGAAAATCAATGATAAAAAACTATATATTCGAAGCAGAAGGAAAAACAAAATCTGAAGCGGAAGAGACAATTCTAAAAACTTTAAGACTAAGCGAAAAAGATGTTAAATTTGAATTAGTAGATTCTGGAAGAGGAGGCTTTTTGGGGCTTACTCAAAAAAAGCCAGCTGTGGTAAGAGCTTATGTAATATCTGAACAAGTCCCTGTAGAAAAAATTGTTCATGGAGTGCTTATTACTTTGTTAAAAAAAATGGGTATTCAAGCAGAGGTAGTTGGGATGGGGGATTTAGATGGAAAATTATATATTGAGCTTAGTAGTAAAGACTCAGGGATCATTATTGGAAAACATGGAGCTACGTTGGATGCAATTCAATTTCTGTTGAACACAATGATTGATCCAAAACTCAAAGGTAACAGAAAAATTGTTGTGGATATTGAGTCTTATCGAGATAAACGAGAAATGGCTCTTGTTCGACTTGGAAAATCAATTGCAAACACAGTGGCTAAAACAGGTCGAAGTCGTCTGCTTGAACCTATGAATCCATATGAGAGAAGAATTATTCATATGGCACTACAGAAAGATGAAAGAGTTTTCACTCGCAGTGAAGGAAATGGAACTTTCAAGAGGGTTAGAATTATATCTATCAAAGAAAAACATAAATATAAAGATTTAGAAGATTCAGTAGAAACTACACAAGTAGAGGAGGACGAAAACGAAGACTAGTCTAGATACAATTGCAGCTATTTCAACGGCTGCAATTCCTAGCGCTATTGGAATTATTCGTATTTCTGGAAAAGATGTAGTTAAAATTTGCTCTAAAATTCTTTTTAAAAACAATCAAAATATTTTAGAATCTTATATATACCAAAATCCACGTTATGCGACATTATGTGAATTAAGAACTCCTTCAGAAAAATTAGATCAGGTTTTGTTTACTTTCTTTAAAGCTCCTAATTCATTTACAGGGGAAGATATGGGGGAGATTTCTTTACATGGAAATCCTATTTTAATGAGAAAAGTTTTAGAACTTCTTTTTACGTTGGGCGCAAGACCTGCAGAAAGAGGAGAGTTTACAAAAAGAGCTTACTTAAATGGAAAGTTGGATATTTCTTCTGCAGAGGCTATCTCTCGAATTGTCAATGCCCGTTCGAAATTTGAACTTGAGCTAGCTCAAAAAAACTTGTTTGGAGAGTTACAAAAATTAGAATCTCGCTTGCGTAGTGAACTTTTAAATATTAAAGCAGAATGTGAGGCAGAGATTGATTTTTCTACAGAAGATTTAACTTTTGAATCTTTAAAGGAAAGAAAATCTCGTATTGATAGAGTCATTCAACTTTGTAAAAAAATTATAAACGGAAGTCAAAGAGTAGAACAAATTATTCAAAAAACTAAGATTGTAATTTATGGAGAGCCAAATGTAGGTAAATCTAGTCTTATGAATTTGATCTTAGGTAAAGAAAGAGCAATTGTTTCACACATCCCCGGTACAACTAGAGATTTTTTGAGTGAAGACTTATTTTTAGAAGGACTTCCAATTCAGCTAGTAGATACGGCTGGTGTTAGAGATACAGAAGATCCAATAGAAAAGCTAGGAATTCAAAAAAGTGATTCGGAATTTGAGAGTGCAAACATAAGAGTTTTAGTAATTGATTTATCCCTTCCTTTTAAAGAAGAAGAATTTTTACAACGTTATGCGACAAAATTACAAAATACAATCGTACTTGGAAATAAATTAGATATTTGTCATGAAACTTGGGATTTAGAAAGATTTTCTTATAAACTGAAGGAAAAAGCGGCATACTTTATAGCCTGTTCTTGTAAATCTAAACAAGGATTGGACGAACTTATAGAAACAATTCATAAACTTGTAACTAAGCAAGAAATTCATGAAGATGTTATATTACTTGAAGAAAGAAATTTTTATTTACTTACTCAAATTCAGAATTCTTTACAAAATGCCTTAAAACTCATAGAGGAAAATGCACCAGCTGAAATTTATGTAAAAGAAATTGATTTTTGCTTAAGTTTAATAGGAAAAATCAATGGTAGAGTAGAAAACGAAGAAATCCTAGGAAGAATTTTTAGTAAGTTTTGTGTAGGTAAATAAACTTTTTTAAAATAAGTTTTTTACAAAAATCGAAATGTTTATCTATTAAAAAAAGAATCGGTTGAAGTTTGAATGCTTTCTTAAAATTTTGAATTTCGAAAGAAAAAACAAACTCTAAGGCAAATTTTAAATTAAAAAAAATCAATATACAAAGAAAATTTTCAGAAAATAATAGTAAGAAGTTCAAAAACTCTTGTTAAAAATTCATTGTCTATAAGGAAATCTTTGCTTTTGAGGATTGTTATGCGTTTATTTTTTTATTTACTTGTAAGTTTTACACTGTGGGGACAAGATTTTTCTTTAACTAAGTTTGGTTCCCCTTTGAATACACAAAATAATGAATATTCCCCCGTTATATCACCCAACGGACGTTATATAGTTTTTCAGTCTAATCGACCTGGGGGAGAGGGGGGAATGGATATTTGGATTTCTGAAAACAAAAACTACCAGAATCGAACTGAAAAACCAATTTGGAGTGAACCACTTAATTTCCGTGAGCTCAATACGAGAGGTTTTGAAGGACCTTTTTCTATTCTTTTTGATTCTTCTGGTAGACCAATAGAAATTTATTTTACTTCTCTAAAAGATACTCAAACAGGAAGGACTGGACTTGCCGGACTCAATATTTATTACGTAAAAAATTTAACCAATAAAAATCCTGCCAAAGATTTGTGGTCCAAACCTGAGCATTTAATTCGAATCAACACTAACTTTGATGAAAAAATGCCAGCCATTTCTCCTGACGGAAAAACTCTTATTTTTTCTTCGAACCGACCGGGAGGTTTTGGAGGATGGGACTTATGGATTTCTACTAGGGACAAACTAGATGGAACTTGGTCAGAACCTATAAACTTGGGACCGAAGATCAACACTTCAGCAAATGAAATCATGCCTTCTTTTCATTTTGATGGAACAAGTATTTTTTTTAGTTCAGATAGAGATGATAAAAATTACCGTTATAGTTTGTATTTGGCTGATTTTGATGATCCTTCCCTACAAGTAAGTGAAGGAGAAATTGAAGAACCATATCCAAATTCTCAAAAATCCCCAAATTTACCCAAAGTTCTTAGAGTAAAAAAATTACCCCCTCCCATCAATAGCTCCGCAGATGATGAAGGAATTTCTCTGACGTTGGATGGTTTATGGATTTATTTTGCATCGAATCGAGAAGGTGGAGAAGGACAATTTGATATATACCGCGTACCTGTTACTGACGCATTACGCAAACCTTATGCTTTTGATTTAAAGGGATTGGTTGTAGATGGTTCAGAATCTACTATGATTGGTTTAGATTCTACTATTAAAATTTATAATTCTGAAGGTCTTGTAAAAATCATTACTTCTAAAAGAATTGGAGGAGATATTGTAACAAAAGAAAAAAATCCTACAGAACCAATCAATTTTCAAACTCGTCTCTTAACAGGAGATACTTATAAGATTGAGGTTTCTTCTCCCGGATTTCATCCAAATCAATTTACACTAGACTTGCAGGGAAATGTAGGAATCAAAAAATCTAAATATGTAAAAGTGATTTTAATGCCTGTTGATGAAGAACAAGAAATTTCTAAGGAAGAGCCTGAAACAAAAAAAGAGCCTCCAATATCTACAGAGGATGAGAAAAAAACTCCAGTAAAGGAAGAAGGTACACAAAAGCCTTCCATTATAGTTTACTTAAAAGATGCAAAAACGAAAGAAATTATTTCTAACGGAAAAGTAACCTTATTTGTTGAAAAAGAAAGAGAAGGAAAACAACTCGAAAAAGACAAAGAAGCTTTTAAAATCTTTCCTATTCCAGAAGAAGATTTTGAAATTACAGGGAAAGCAAAAGGATACAAACCAGAAACTCTTTTTGTAACTAAGGATGATAAAGAAAAAAGAAATTCTAAAGAGTTAACTATTTACTTACAAAAGAGAAGTGACTATGCAAAAATTTATGATACACCTATTTACTTTGAGTTTAATGAATATAAAATTTTAGATTCACAAAAGAAACCTTTAGATGAGTTCGCAACTTATTTAAAGAAAAATAAAGAAAAGGTAGAAGTTGGAGGACATACAGATAATATTGCAAGTAAAGATTTTAATTATAAATTGAGTTTAAAACGTGCAGAAGCTATTATAAATTATCTTTTAAAAAAAGGAATTTCTAAGGAAAGATTGATTCCGAAAGGGTATTGGTACTCACAGCCTGTAGCCGATAATTTAACCGAAGAAGGTAGAGCTAAGAATCGTCGCGTAACGTTTAAGAAAATAGAGTGATACGTTATGTGCAAAAATTTTATAAATAAATTTTTCTTTATCTTGTTAGGTATGCATTTTATAAATTGCTTTTCGGAGTTAAGAGCACCTCCAATTACACTTACAAAAACTTTGACCTCTGCCGAAAAACAGATGATTGGAGAAGATAAAGAACTTGAAAAAAATAGCTGGGTAATTTCTTCTATAAAATCTTCCTCTACAGGTGCAGAGGATTGGAGGAGTTTTTATGATGAGTTTACTTATGAAAAGGAAATAGAAGAGAGTAAAAAAATTTTAGTTTATAGTTCTATTGAGATTTACAATTTAAAAAAGCAGGGTGTTTTGGGTGAATCTCTTTCTGGAAATTTAGAGTTTATAAATAAGCCAAATGATCTTCCCGATAAAGAAAGATTAGAATCCCTAGTAAGATTGACCAATCAAGCAAGAAATA
>CALDSP010000190.1 GCA_937924465.1 uncultured Leptospiraceae bacterium | reverse complement strand
TGCAACAACAACCTATTTAGATAAAAATAAAATTTTATAGAATATAAAAAAAGTTTTTTGAGTTTGGATTTGTTGTAAATGTTTACTTTGGTGGATCATAAAATGTAATTCCCCGTTCAAGGATACTTCTTCCTCTTCTTAGAGCTATTCGTAACTGTGGAACCCTCCCATAATAGGATGTAGTAACAACAACACTAAAGATTCGGAAAAGTTTTTGATTTACAAAAGGTTCGTACCTTCTTTCAAGTTCTAAAAGTTTTACAAACATGAACGTTGCCGAAACCCCCAAAGCAGTCCCCCACAACTTAAGCTCTAACCAGTCCCTATTCTTGGGACGAAACTTCCACTCAATGTAAATCTGTCCTCTTTCTTGGTACTCGGTTTTAGGATTATCAGAGGATTGAAAAAAGTCGGAATACAAAAGAAATCTGTAGCGTTTTAGTAATACACCTAGATATTTTTCTAGTCCTCCATATCTTCGAATTCCCCTTTTCATGGTAGAATTTAACCAAGAAGGGATTCGCAGTGTAGAAACTGTTTTTCGTTTAGTTTTGATTTCTAGACTTTGTATTTGTTCGTTTAAAATAAATCCATACTTCATAGAATAGAAGAGTAAAAAATTTCTTTGAAAACTTGCACAAATATGAACACATTAAAATGTTTTATGAAGGGAAGGAAATTTTTTTAACAAAGCTGTTGTTGTTGCTACAATTTCTGTTTGCACTTTATTTTTTAAATAGTAGAATTTTTTCCCAGAGGCTATAAAATGATAAAGTTTTTAGACTAAAAGCATTTTTGAATTTTAAAGTTTACACATTTTAAACATGAAATTAATCGGAGACTAAGTGGGGTGGGGCTCTTTTGAAATTTTTTTATATTTTTTGTTTAATGTTTTTTTCCTGTACTAGTTTTTTTGAAAAAAATATTTATTTGCTAAATGAAAAGTTTGAAAGATTACAAAGAGATTCTTTCTTTATCATTGCTATTGATAAAAACAAAGTTATTCATTTTGAAGATTCAGAAATTGAAAGTTACGAACAAAAGTTTCAAGAAATATCTTTAAATAGAGAATCTAATCTTTATTGCATATATTCAGTAAAAAATGGAAATTTAGAAGAAGCTGAGAAAATTTGGTTTGAATTATTAAAAAAGGAAAAGTTTAAAGTTATCTTTTTTTTAAATCTTCTACGTACTTTTTATATACTAGAAGATTGGGAAGGAAGTAAAAAACTTTTTGAAAATCTTCATTTAGAACAGAAACTTTCTTTTAAAGAAGCAAAAGTTATATTAGATGTTTTGGAATCTCAAAAAAGATTCGAAGAATTGTTGCTTTATCTAGATTTTCTTACAAACAATTTAGATTTAGAAATTCCTGAAAGAATTCTGTCTGGAAATTATTATTTAAGTTATGGAGAAAAAAAACAAGCAGAAGCTGAGTTTGAAAAAGTTCTTTCTGTTTATTCTTTTCAAAAAGAAGGTTTGGAGGGTATGCTCAAAGTTTATTTTTACGAAGAAAATTATGAAACTGCTGAGATATTTTTAAAAAGTTTTCTTCAATTTTATAAGCCAAATGAAGAAATAGCTTTAATTGGTGCAGAAATTTTTTATAAACTAGGCAAACATGAAGAAGGAATGAATTTATTAAAACAAATTACTCCTCAAGATAAAAAAAAATTTTTTTCTCTTTGGAAAGCCTTAAGTTATTCTTTAAATTATAGAAATATAAAACCAGTTTCTCAATTTTTAAAATTCTCATATCCTTATAAAATAGAACAAGAAGCAAAAATTTTTCAAAAGATTTTGCTAAGTGAATAAGACTATGACATAAATCAATCTTTTCTTTACTTAAATTTGATCAAAAATTCTTTACGAATAAATTCTCTGTATCATTATGAAAACTTGAAAATTGGAAATAAAGGTATCAATTCAAATGTTAGATGAATTACTAGAACAATTTACAATGGTTCTTGAAAAATATGAATCATCCAATTTAAAAATTCAAAAATTATTCCATATATTAGCAAGTTTTTATTCAGAAGAAGATCGCTATTATCATAACTTATACCATATTCAATCTATGTTGTTGGGTTTACAAGAAAATAAAGATTTAGTTAATGATTATCTTCCTGTTTATTTAGCTATTTGGTTTCATGATGCAATTTACGATTCCCATTCTGAAAACAATGAGGAAAAAAGTGCTGAATTTGCCGCTTATGAACTTCAAAGGTTAAATATTCCAGATAGTACAATTAAATTTTGTTGTGAGCTTATTCTTTCTACAAAGTTTCATATTCCAGTTTATGATATTGTGGATTGTTATTTATTCTTAGACTTGGATCTTTGTATTTTAGGAAAAGATTCTAATACATATCAGCAGTATGCGCGTAACGTAAGAAAGGAATATGCTTGGGTGCCAGAAGATACTTTTGCAAAAGGTAGGTACAATGTCTTAAGTCAATTTTTAGCAAGAGAAAGAATTTATTTTACAGAGAGGTTTTTTCAAAAATATGAAACTCAAGCTCGAAAAAACATTTCTCAAGAAATGGAAGAAATTCAAAAATCAAGTCTCTTAGTTCTTCCTATTTCTTAGTAAAGTATTACAGAATTCTGGCTTTTTCTTCTTCTAACTTAATTTTAGCATGATTGTATAAAATAAAAAATATAACTAAAAATAGTAAATGATAAGCTAGAACATTAATCCAAAATGTAAGTTTTATATCAAAATCCATTCCTCCTTTTCCAAGCACCGAACCAGGATGATTTCCCGGATTTTCAACCCAACGAATTGCACCCCATGTGAGAACTGAATTTAATGAAGAGAATAAACTCATAATAGCAGAGACTTTTGCTCTCTTGTAAGGATCTGAAATTAAAGAACGTAAAAGAAAATAACTTAGTAAACTAATGAATAAAACTAAAAATGAGTTGAGCCTTGCATCAGTTCTATCCCAAGCAACTCCCCAAGCACTATATGCCCATATAGGTCCAGAAAATAGAACAGCAATCGAAAACAAAAGTGCAACTTGAGCCATAGTGTAAGATATGAGATCATAGGAAAAATCTTTTTTCCAAAGATATAGCAAACCAAAACTTGAACTAAATACAGGAGCATACAGTGCAACCCAAGCTACACCTACATGAAAGTAAAAAATTCTATGAGCCAATCCTTGTTCTAAAATGACATTGGGATAATAGACTGCCATAAGAACTGCGGAAGGAAAAATTATTATAAACAAAACTAAAAGTAAATAAAAAAAAATTGTTTTCATAATCAAAAAATTTTCCCCGGATTTAAAATTCCTCTTGGATCAAAGATTTTTTTGATTTGTTTCATAATTTCAATTTCTTGGGGTGTTCTGGAAAAATGTAAGAAATCTTTTTTTAAAAGTCCAATTCCATGTTCGGCACTAATTGAGCCTCTATATTTTTGAATCAAAGAAAACATTTCTGGATCTACTTGTTTGCATAATTCAAAAAATTTTTCTTTACTTAAGTGTTCTGGTTTTAAAATATTTAAATGTAAATTTCCATCTCCTATATGTCCAAAAAGGGCAATTTCAAAATCTTTGTATTTTTCTTTTAAGAGGGTTTGCATTTCTTGTAAAAAATTTTCCATATTCCGAAGTGGGAGAGAAATGTCGTTCTTATGAACTGTATGTAAAATAGAAATACTTTCACTAATTCCTTCTCTATACTTCCAAAAGGTCTGTTTTTGATAGGAATTTTGAGCTACAATTCCATCAGCAATGAGTTCTAAATTGGTTACTTTTTCTAAAAACTCATAGAGATAGTTTTCATCGTTTTCTTCTGAAATTTCAAACTCCATAAGAACATAGTAAGGGCTTTGTTCTGAAAAAGGAGGATTGACATCTAAATGTTGCATAACTTTTTCTAAGCAGACCTGTGTAAAAAACTCAAAGGCTAATAAAGGAAGCTTAAAAAAATGAGACTCTTTAAATAAGTCTAAAATTTTTTGATATGTAGGCACAGCAAACAAGACTACACTTGTAGACTTGGGAGGGGTAGTGAGTTTTAATGTAAGCTCTGTAATGATTCCTAATGTTCCCTCTGAACCAATAAATAAATGTTTTAAATCATAACCTGTGTTGTTTTTTAATATATCCCCGTTAAACTCTAAAATTTCTCCTGTACCTGTTACGACTTTCATTCCTAAAATCCAATTTCGAATGAGCC
>CALDSP010000189.1 GCA_937924465.1 uncultured Leptospiraceae bacterium | reverse complement strand
ACTTTCTTCGACCATGTAGTCCACGATTTCACGGGGTGTGTAAAAACTACCTGTGGCTTTTCTTGCTGTTGTGCTTGTTTCAGGATTGAAACTAGCAAGTAAGTTTTCAAAGACTTTTCCTAAAAGCTCTGGGTCAAGAGCAACTTCTTCTTCCAAAGGCGTGTTTTCAGCAATTGTGAATTTGTAACTTTTTAGTATATTCAATAAGCCTCTGGTTTTGTATTCGTTGTTCTTAGTGTTATAAAATGAATTTAAGTCAATATTTTTTTCTTTACTAAAAAATAAAAAGTCTGGTACCTTCGCTTGCTTACGTGGGTTACGACTAAACCCATCTACATATTCTATTTTTCCATTTTCATTGGGTTTATCTAAACAATCAAATAAACCACCATTTAAAAAAGGTATATCTTGAAACAATTCCAAGACTTGTTTTTCGGGAATTTGAAAAAGATCAAGGTAGCGATAAAGATTTTTTACTCCATACTCTTTTTGGTTTGTTGTAAAATTTCCATCTTTGGCAAATGCTCTCTCCCCCATTTCTTGGTTGAGTGTGCCAAAAAAAAGATTTTGTAAAATAGCCTTATAATAATTTGAAGAATTGCTTTTGTTAAAATCTTTTACAATCTCTTTCAATTCCTTTTCATCAAATAGCTTTTCAGGAATTAAATTTTTCTCTTTCAAAAACCAAATAAAAATAATGCGAGTAATGAGTCGGATTAAATTTATAGCATTGCGAATCTCTTCGTTTTTTTCTAAATCATCGGGAAAAAAAACTTCTTCCATTGCCCAAAAATACCAGTTAGAAAGTTCTTTATAAAATTTGTTATTGAGTTCTTTGGTATCTAAAGCTTTTTGCCAAGCGTTATGTAGTTCTACAAAGTTAGTAATTTTGTATTGATTGAATAACTTGTAAAAAGACAAATCATATAAAATTTCTATGTGAGCTCTATGTGGATTTTTTATAGAAATATCTTTAATTAGGGTTATCTTCTCTAAAACATCTCTGTTTTCATCTCTTATATTGATTCTTCTGTTGATAATAGAAAGAGTGATATTTTCTCCATATTTGAATACAAGAAATACAGGCATAGGAAAAATTTTGTTGATTGCTCTAGTAATTTGAGCCAATTGGGTGCGACTGTATTCTGGTTTAGATAGTTCTATACTAAAAAAAAGATAGCTTTGAATGATAGTTTTGCCTACTTGGTTTGTGTTAAAAATAGTTTCGTGTTGGCTCATTTCTTCTTGTGTAATTTGAAATAATAAATCAATCGTGTTCCATTCTCTTACAAGTGCTTTGTCTTCATTGAATGAAATTTCATCATTTAAAAAAGATTCTTTAAAATACGCATATGTTTTTTTAGGGAAAGGACTTTGCCTGGTTGTGTTATATCCTAATGTTTGGAATAGTTGGATTGCCGCTTGAGAGATAGGTTCTTTACAAAAATCTAAAATTGCGTTTTGAATGTTTTCTTTGAGTTCTTGTTCTGTCATAGTTTATATTATCACAAGCCAAGTTATAAGTTCAAAATCATCCATTTCATTGATTTGATTTTGAATGGGTATTAAAGTAGCTCCTCTATGAGTTGTAAGTTGTGTTTGTACTTTTTTCTGAAACAAACTTTTTATGGCTTCTATCCCTTTTTTTAGTAAATTAGCATAAGCATCCATTTTTTTTCCATGTTCTGTATTTTCATTAAATAAATCACAAAGTTCTTGATAAGGATCTCTTACTCCTTGGCAAAGCGACTTATAGATTTCAAGTATTTGTTTTGCATTTGTGTAATTGTATTTTACAGTTCCATCATTATAAACATATACAAGAAAATAAGGATTTAATGGATTTGTAGTTTGATTTCCTTGAGATGAATTTTTTTGTGCTAAACAAAAAATAACTCCGGGTTGAATCATTTCTTTTACTGTTTGTTCAATAGTATCATTTTGAATTAAAGAGGCATGATCTCCACTTGGGGCAGGTACTATTGCATATAAACCCAAAGGAGATTTTTTTAATGATTTAGAAGAGTTTTTTATGAAATTTGAAAGTTCAATCCTAAAATAATCTAACGTAAAATCAGTTAAAGAAATTGAATCATTCATTTCTTCTAGGTCAATAACTACATTTTGAAGTTTTTTCAATTGCTCATTTCGGAAGTGTAGCTCATTGGTTATTTGTTCTTCTATTTGTTCTATTTGTAAAATATTGTCATCTCCTGTTGCAGTTACATCTACAAGTGCCATACGACACTCTACACGTTCTTGAAGTTGAATGTATTGATCCAAATCTTTTGTAGGCCAAAAGTTCACAAGTCTCACTGTTTTATTTTTACTCCCTAAACGATCAATTCGACCAAAACGTTGAATAATTCTTACAGGATTCCAATGAATATCATAATTTATTAAAAAATCACAGTCTTGTAAGTTTTGACCTTCACTGATACAATCTGTTGCTATGAGTATGTCTATTTCTTTAGTTAGATTTGTGTTTAACTGTAAACGATTTTTTGAAAGAGGTGAAAAATTTAAAAGAATACTATTATAATCATTTCTACCTAATGTAGTTTGGGTTTCATTTCCACACACTAAAGCTATGTGTAATTTCAAATTATTTCTTACCCAATTTTTTAGGTTTTCATAAAGATATTTTGCTGTATCTGAAAAGGCAGTAAATACAAGAACTTTTTTATTTTCTTTATTGAATGGATGATTGACTTTTTGTTCTATAATTTCTTTCAGTTTCTTTAGTTTAGCATCTCTCTCTGGTGTAACTTCTTTTGCATTTTTCAAAAGAGAAACTAAAGCATCTTTATCATTTTTTAGAGCTTTAAGCCAGCTATCTAAATTCAAATCTTCAAGATTAAATTTTAATTTTTTACCAACCAACCATGCTTCTGAATCTTCTGAAACCTCTTCTTGTTCTTCTTCAGAGGGAATAAAATTTTCTAAAGTTTCGGGATTGGATGGTTTGAGTTGTTTAGACTTAAATTCTGAAATCTTAGCTTCAAGACTTTCAATTTTTTGAACAGTTCTTTCTAGTGAGATTTTAAAGGATTGAATAGAGCTTTCTAGTCGCTTTAGAAAGTTTACTTTCATCATTCCAATTAAAAATCTTTCACGATCTGATTGTTTAAAATTAACAACTTCATTCGATGATGATTCATATTTATTTTTTTTCTCTGGTAAAACATAAGCTGTTGGATTAAAAAGAGAAAGTCGATATTCCAAAATTTGTTCATTGATTTCTTCATAAGAAGGGAATTTGTTTTGGGTATCTATTTCAGAAGAAATAGAGAGTGGCTTTTCTCTTTGTGGAAATGTTCCAATAGACTTACTATCATAAAAATTTATAATATGTTTTCTTGAACGGGCAATAGTGAGTTCATCTAAAAGTTTAAAGAAGGAAGGATCTAGTTTATTGAGAAGATCTTGGGTAGTTTTTTTGTTTTTTTGCTCTGCCCACTTTGAAAATTTTGCTTGAGCAATTTCAAGAGTTCTGTTAATACTTTCTATTTGTACTTGTTTTAGAGCATCATCTTTTCCTTCAGTGATAAAATAAATTTGATTTCTTAAATCTCTTAGTGAGTTATTCACTGGAGTAGCGGAGAGTAGAAGAACTTTTGTTTTATTTCCAGACTTGATTACTTTTTCCATAAGCCATTTGGCTCTGTTCATTTTCATGGCTCCGTATTCTGTTCGTTTATCCATAGGATTGCCTTTGAAATTGTGAGATTCATCTATTACTACAAGGTCATAAGCTCCCCAGTTAAAGTGTTTTAAGTCAATTCCATTTGCATCGGAAGATCCTTTTTCTCGACCCATATCTGTATGATATAGTACTGTATAATTAAAACGATCTTTTTGAAATGGATTGAGTGTATGACTTTGGCTTGCTTGGTAAATTGTCCAGTTACGAGATAATTTTTTCGGACAAATAACTAAAACACGATAGTTTAATAACTCAAAGTATTTAATAATAGCAAGTGCTTCAAAGGTTTTTCCTAAACCTACACTATCGGCAATAATACAACCATTATGTTTGAGGATTTTATTGATTGCTCCCTTTACTCCATCTTTTTGAAAATCATAAAGTTTGTTCCATACTTCACTATTATAAAAGCCTATTTTTGTATCCAATAGGTCTTCATTTTGTTGTTCATTCAAATATTCTTCAAAAATATGATATAAGGTTTTAAGGTAAATAAACTCGGGATCGTTTTCTTTATACATTTGTTGAAGATAGTTTAAAACTTCTTCTTTGACATCTTGAACAATTCCTGTGTTATTCTCCCAAATATCATTAAACCATTCTTTTAGATTGTTACGATCTCGATCACTATCTATGATTACATTTAACTCTATATTTTTACTTTTCCCAAATCCCAATCCATTATGTGTGAAATTAGAACTTCCAACAATGGCTAGCTCTCTTCCGTTTTCGTGAGTGATATGATAAATTTTTCCATGCAAAAAATTAGGTTTCACCATAGAACGAATTTCTACTTTTGTTTTGATCCATTCTGCACATTCTTTTGAAATTAATTTTTGACTCATTTTTCTTTCTATTGGAATAAATTGATCTTCTTCAATTTTGAATGCTTTCGGAGTAACTTCTTCAATATTGATGGATTTAATAAAATTAGGTTCTCCAAATAAGAATCGGAGTTCCTGAATATTTTCTAATTCTTCTTTTAATGCATAATATGCATGAATAGTAAAATAAGCAGAAACTATAGAAACCTTTGAATTTTTTTTAATACTTTCTTTTAAAAATTCTCCAACTTTACCAAATTTGTAGTTATCTCGGATGATAGACATTGCACTCTCTTGAATTTTCTTATGAAATTAAAATTATTTCAAATTTATTGTTATGTATGTCTAGTTGTTTTTGTAATTTACTCATTGCTTATAAGTCGAAAGGATGTTTGTTTCTTGACTTTCCTTCCCTAGATTCAAAATGAGTAAAAGGAGGTAAGCTATGTCACCCTTAGCTTTGTTAAACCTAGGACCTTGGGAAATTGCCCTAATTGTTATTTTAGCTTTACTGTTGTTTGGTGGAAAAAAACTTCCACAGCTAGCCAAAGATTTAGGATCTGGAATTAAAGAGTTTAGACGCTCTCTTTCTGCCGAAGAGGAAAATCCCCAAATTGAGCACCAAACGCATGTAACAAACGTAAAAGATATTCAAGTAGAACCAACTCAAACCAAACCAAAGAAAAGCAAAAAAAAATCCTAAATGCCCAAACCTAAAAGGAAACAAAAACAAGAAACTGTAAAAGAGCTTTCTTCCTATCCTTCCAAAAGTATACCCCTTCCACAAGAAAATGATTCTCGTGACAAGGTAATGACCTTAGGAGAACATTTAGAAGAATTACGTTGGGTGATACTTAAATCTATTTTTACTCTCATCATACTTATGGCTGTAAGCTTAATTTTTGCAAAAGATATCCACACTATTTTTGTAAAACCATATAAAAGGGTTTTAGGGGAAAATGCTACCTTTTTTCAAATCAAACTGATGGCACCCATTATGATTTATTTGAAAACTTCTTTTTTTGTTTCTTTGCTTGTAAGCATACCTATTCAATTGAATTTTTTATGGGGATTTATTTCTCCTGCTGTAGAAAAAAAAGTAGAAGTATATGGAAGATATTTAATTTTATTTTCTTCTATTTTGTTTTGGATGGGGGTAGTTATTTGCTGGTTTTTGGTATTTGATAAATTCTTGGAAGTACTTTTAACAATGTTTCGTCCACCCGATGTAGAAATGAAACTTCCCATAGATGAATACTATGATATTTTCTTTAATATTCATTTGATCTTTGGACTTTCTTTTCAATTACCTGTTGTTTTGATTATTTTATCTATTCTTGGGATTATTCATTCTAATTTTTTATTAAATAAATGGAGAGAAGCTGTTTTAACTTTATCTATTGCCTCTGCTGTATTATCCCCCGGACCAGATGTACTCTCCATGCTTATGTTATTTGCTCCACTTTTAATTTTATACTTTGTGTCTGTTCTATTTATGAAAATTTTGGAAAATAAATCACAAGAAAGTAATCAATGAAAGTTTTTTTATTTACTTTAACTTTATTTTTCTCATTACATTTTTTGCGTTGTGCAACATTGTTTATAAATTCAAAAAATGCAAATTCTAAACTTTATCAAGAACTTGCAAGAAGTTATTACATTCCAAGTGAAGAAAAATTTAAAGAATATGAAATCTTAGAATTTATAAATGATACAAACAAAACCATAAAAGGAAAAATTAAAAATTTCAATATTGAACAATGCACTTGGTTTATTGATAAAAAGCCTGAAACTTCAAAAAAAGATTTATCTCAAAATAAAATTAACCTCAATTGTAATGAAATATTCTATATCATTGACTTTTCAAATAAAGTTGATTTAGTTTCAAAAATTAAATACAATGGTGTTTATAAAGAAATTTATGAACAGTTTCAAAAAGCTATTATTCTAGAGGCTAGTTGCAGTTTTTCTAGTGAATTAAAAAAAGAAAACGAAGAGTTAGAGTTAAATTCTAAAAATGTTTACGTTGAGTGCTATCCGTATCCTCATGATATAAATGAATATCTTAAAAATCAAAATAGAGAAGTACTGGCAGGCTATTTCTTTTATTTAGATAAACCTGATTCATTAGCTGAACTGATAGAGCAATTTGAGGCATCCTCTGAAAATAAAAAAATTTTTGAAATTTTAACTAAAGAATTTTCGACTCCTGAAAAACAAAAAAACCAAACAAATAGTTCTCTAATTGGTAGAGATTTTGAATTTTCAAGTTGTGAATATATTGATACAAAAGCAGTTTCTGTTCCGAATTCTAGAGGAATTGAGCTAAAAAGAAAAATTGACTCCCTTTTAAATTCCGATCTAAAATCTCAAGAAAAAAAAGAAGAACTCAAAAATGCAATAGAAGAATATACCAATTGTGGGACTCGTTGTTTTAGTAAAGAAAAAGAAAAGCTTGGTTTTTTTGAAGTTTGGGATGATTTTACAAAAACAAAAGTCTTACTAATTTTGAAATTAAAAAATCAATCAGAAATACAATTCAAAAGATATCAAAAGTATATAATCACAGGAATTTTAAAAGAAATTGATTTTTCTGAAAAAGGAACTATAGAAAAACTTATTATAGAAGAAATAAACAATTAGTTGTCAGAGTTTTATGTTTAGCCAAGGGTGGCTTTTGGACTTTTTTACAAGCAAATATATTTGGCTGTGATTTAGTTTTCTTTTTTGTTACTAGGGTGGGTCGTAAAATGTGATCCATCGTTCTAAAATACTTCTTCCCTTTCTTAAAATCTTGCGTAACTGTGGGACCCTCGCATAGTAGGCTGTAGTAACAACAACACTGAAGGTACGAAAGAGTTTCTCATTTACCATAAATTTTTTCTCTTTCTCAATTTCTAAAAGTCTCACAAACATCAATGTAGCAGAAATCCCTAATGCATCTGCCCACATCTTTAACTCCAACCAATCTCTATTCTCTGGACGAAATTTAAATTTAACATAACTCTGTCCTCTTTTTTGATATTCTGTTTTAGGATTTTCAGATGGTTTGAAATAGTCAGAGTATAAAAGAAATCGGTAGCGTCTTAATAGTATAGTTAAATATTTCTCTAAGCCCTTATACCTCTTCATTCCCCGTTTCATGGTGGAATCCAACCCAAAGGGAATTCTCAGAGTGGAAACTGTTTTCCTCTTTGACCTAATTTGAAGAGTTTGTTTTTGTTCGTTTAAAATAAATTCGTACTTCATGTAGTAGAGGAATGAAAAATTTTATTCAAAGATTGCATAAACACGAACAAAGAAAGATTTTTTATAAAAAACTGTTGTTGTTACTACAAAATGATTTCGCAGTAATTCATATCTCCATCAAGCAAAGTTTTGTATACAACAGCATAAAAAAGTATAATCTTTTTTCAGGATTCAACAGAGCACTATAGCTTTGCAAAAAAGAATTTAAACTTTTGATCTGAAAAAAGTGAAATTTTTTTGAAGTTCAATGAACAAAGAAGTTATCTTTTAAAGATTTGAAAACAAGTAAGTAATAAAACTAAATTTTAAGAAATTCAAATTTTTCAGTAGAGGAAAAAACTCCTCCACCGACTGTTTATTGAAGAATTTAGATTCTCATTTTCATATTACCTATGTTATGAATAGAACGAAAGATGAGTTGATTTTTTGGTCGTTCTAAATCAAAGACAAGGATAACTACTTTATTGAAAAACAAGTAATCGGGACGATAAATAGAAAAGTGATGACTTGTAATTGTAGTAAAATATTTGTTATTTTGAACAGTATAAGTTTGTTTTTCTGCTTCGTAATTTACATCTCTCTTGAGTTCTTCCTCCTTCACAATGCGATTTGTGGAAAGGGAAGTTCCATCTTCTGGAGCCTGAATTCCATATACTTTCACTCTAAGTGCCTTATCTCTATTTTTAGTAAGATACATGAGATAATCATCTAAATTAGGATCAGTTGAGACCCTTCTTAAGGTTCCTTCCAGAACAGCATTTTTATCTTTTTCTTGATAGTATTTCACTACTTCTGGAGTTGATACTGCAGTAAAGACATCTTCTTCTTTGAGCCACTCAGGGTCAGGAGAAAGTTTTTGAAAGCGAATGTACTTCATACCTTTTTGGGGATCATTCGTCCTCCAATTTGAGGGATAGTATACAGGAACATTAGATTCGTTTACTGCTAAAACATAAACAGCATATTCTTTGGTTTTAACATCTTTGTTAAACAAATTAAATTGTACGTCTAAAAACTCTCCCCTTGCACTTGGAGCAACTCGCCTTTGAAAGCTAATGTTTCGAATTTCTAGGAGAGGATCCTCAGTAGGAAGAGATTGGTAGTCTTTCGTATACTCACCTTTTTTAACGTACTTTTCATGACCTATTTTAGCTCTAAGTTCTGGGGAGTCATTGGCACTGACTTCCTTTTCAGCACTTTGTCCATTAGCATACATCCCAGAAATTGCAAATAAAACCGAAAGGGAAATAAAATATTTGATTAGTCTTTTCATTGATTCCATCCAATCCTTCTTGTTTATATTATTATCGATTTTTAAAAACCCTATTATTAGGATTTCTTTTCATTTTTCTAAAACTATTAAAAAGAATCAAATCTTTTTAATGCGATTTTTTTCATCTACATAAACCACAGTAGGCTCATAATTTTGAGGAAGCTCTTTTTCATCTACAATCCCATAAGCGATGATAATGATTATGTCTCCTGCATGTCCTAGTCTAGCCGCTGCTCCATTTAAACATACAACTCCCGAACCTCTTTTTCCCTCAATTAAATAAGTTTCTAAGCGGGCTCCGTTATTTACATTGACCACGCTTACCTGTTGATAAGGAATCATTTTAGCCGCTTCGATTAGAGCCATATCTACAGTCAAACTACCAACATAATTTAAATTTGCCTCTGTAACTGTTGCCCGATGAATTTTACTTTTGCACACGGTTATAAGCATACTACCCACTCCATTATTCCTCGAAAATAACTCTAAATATTTTTCCAGATAAAGATAAAAGGCTTTTTTTCTTGTGAAAATGAATTTTTGTATTTACTGATTCTACTTTTAAAGGGATTTCCGAAAAAACAGGAGTAATTACATAAGTCTCGTAAAGGTTAGGATAATGCCTATGCTCATCTATTACCTTAGAAGGAAAATTGCTGATTACTTTATTGATAATTCTTCTTTCTTCTCGCGTTAAATGTATTTCCACTTCCCCTTTTGATATCAACTCAAAACTTCCTATTCTTCCGTTTTCAACTTTTAATTGTACTTCCACAAGTCTCTCTTTTATTAAACTAGACAAAGCATGAAAAAATGACAAGGCTTGAGGACAGTCTTCTAAATGAATGTATGTTTCTTGTGTAATTGTTGTTGCATGGTGTTGAAAATAAACTGCATCACAATAATAAGTGAGCTTAGATAAATCAACTCTAGAGCGTCCAATCGGAGACTTCCTTAAGATATAGTAAATCACTTGCCTTAGCTTTTCCATTCCACAACCTTTCCTTATGGATTACTTTATTCTCTCTGACCCTATAAGTTATTCAAGATATATAACTTTTCAAGAAAGAATTAGAAAAAAACGCAGAGAGTGTATAATAGTTTTAGAACACAAAAACGCAATCACTGCTGGGGTAAATACAAAAAAAGAAAATTTATTAGTTCAACCCGAAATCTTAGTTAAGAATGGAATTGAATTTCATTTTATTAAACGCGGAGGAGATCTAACTGCTCACGAACCCGGACAAATTGTAATTTATCCTCATGTAGATTTAAAAGTTCGAAATATGAAACTTGCTCAATTTCTTTCTATATTTCAAAAATTGTTAATTG
>CALDSP010000188.1 GCA_937924465.1 uncultured Leptospiraceae bacterium | reverse complement strand
AACAAGTAAGCATGAAGAATTGTGGTATGATTTATCGGTGACTCCTAGAGAACATGCACATAACGATCTACTACATCTCTGGACAGTAGGAGGTTTTTTTTCTCTTTTTGCATTTCTTTATTTTTGGTATTATGCTTTTCGTTTTTTTTATGAATTAGAAGTAAAGGGAACAGAGCTACTTTTTTCGGGATTTATGCTTATATTTCCCGCTGGATTTTTTCAGTGTTATTTTTTAGATGATGAAGTGGTTCTACCTTTTTTTGCTTTTCTTGGAATATTTAGTGGTAGAGTTTACGAAATTCGAGAAAGAATTCGAGAAAAACAAGAAATTTTTGAACTCTTACAAGAAAGAAAATACCAAGCAGGGCATACATTTCAAGAAGAAGCAATCACTTTTCAGCATACCCTAGAAAATTTTTATAAATGGTTTCAAAAAATTTTAAATATTGAAGATGAAAAAAATATTGTTATACATGCAAAACGTTACGCGATAATTACAGTTATAATTCCATTTTTTCTTTCTCTTTTATACGTTGCAAATCTAAGTTTTAAAAATCCAGAAGACATTTATAAAAGAAAAATTAAAGTTAAATCCATTTATTATAAACAAATTGTTCAAGATGCCATAGAAGGAAAATCTAGATTACCAATAGAAATAGCCAAAGAAGGTTTTAAACTAGAGGGATGTTTAACTCATCGATTTGGAAACCCTCCAAGCATTCGAAAAGAACCTTTTAAAATTACCCTTATAGTCAATGAGAATGTTTTTCAAGAAATACAAAGTGTAATCATTCATAGGATTCGAAGAGATAGTTTTGATCAAGATAAATTATACAAAGCTCATGAAGAGATTTTAATTGATGAAAAAGAATTTCCAATACAAATTGGAGTAAATACCATTTTATTTCCCAATTTAGAAAATGTATTAGAGTCAAAAGGTATTCCAGAGAATATTTATTTTATTGATTATTATTTTCAATTTAAGTTTAAGGAGCCTCTTCAACAAGAGGTAAACATTCCTATAATTCAAATCAACAAACTTTGTGATTAAATGAGAAATTTTTTGAACTTTGATTCGTTTATTGAAATTTGTTAAAACTCTTGAAAGTAAAAAAGTGTTTTGTTTTTAAATTACAAAATTGTACGAAAAGTGGAAGTAAATTACAATGAATTATTCCCACTTTTCTAAAAAAAATTTTACGCGTAGCGATCAATAAAATTTTTGATTTGAGTTTTAGGAAGTGCACCAATAATTTTATCCACAACTTTTCCATCTTTAAATAAAATCATGGTAGGAATAGACTGCACTCCAAACATTTGAGCAGAAAGCTGATTTTCATCTACATTTAGTTTTTTAATAGAAACTTTAGAGCTATACTCTTTAGAAAGCTCCTCTAAAACGGGAGCTACCATTCTGCAAGGTCCACACCACTCTGCCCAAAAATCTACAAGCACAAGTCCTTGAGATATTTCGTCTTTGAAATTAGAATCGTTAATTTCTGGTAATGCCATATCATCCTCTTTCTTAAGATAAATTTTTTTAGATTTCTACCTGCTTTTAAGTTAGACTTTAAAATGAGTTCATACAGACAACAAAAAAACTTGTAAATTCCTTGCTTTATTTTTTTAATCATAAACTTTTGAATTATCATGTTAAGTCACTCAGATTATCTAACTGAATTAAAAAAAGAATGGAAAAATGAGTTAATTACTGGCTTTACAATTTTTCTCATTGCTCTTCCTCTTTGTATAGGAATTGCTCTTGCATCAGGTGCTCCACCTACTGCAGGATTACTGGCAGGAATTGTGGGCGGAACGATTGTTTCTTTATTTAGTTCCACTAAATTAGCAATTAATGGTCCTGCTGCTGGGCTTATTGTAATTGTGCTAGCTTCGGTAGAAGAAATGGGGGCTGGTGACAACCTCCTTGGATTTAGATACACTCTTTATGCTATTTTTTTAGCTGGTATTGTACAAATTTTTTTAGGATACTTTAAAGCAGGAATTATAGCTTTGTTATTGCCAATTGATGTAATTCATGGAATGCTTTGTGGAATTGGTTTTATCATTGCAGCAAAGCAAATCCATCCAGCCTTTGGAGTAATTCCTCAATCCAAAGAAATTGTTGGACTCATTTTAGAAATTCCTAATACAATCCAACATGCTAATCCTTATGTCACTCTTATTAGTTTTGCAAGTGCAGTTATTTTGATTAGTACGTTTAAGTTAAAACTAAAAAAAATTCCTGCTTCTCTTTTAGTTGTTTTAACAGGAATTTTACTTGGTCAAATTTTTTCTTTTGAAACTCCTCACACATACTATTTATTTGGAAATGAATATGTAATTACCCCAAAACTTTTAATAGATATTCCTCAAAATTTTTTTGATGGGATTATTTTTCCCGATTTCTCTGTATGGAAAAATCCAAAAATTTATGTACATGCCTTTACAATCGCGATTGTTGGCAGTATAGAATCTCTTTTGACTTCTTCTGCAGTTGACACACTATCTTCTAGTAAAAAATCAAATATGAATCAAGAACTAGTCGCAAAGGGAATTGGAAATACCATTCTAGGCTTAATTGGTGGACTTCCAATTATTGCAGAGGTAGTTAGAAGTTCCGCCAACATAAACAGTGGAGCAAAAACTCTTTGGTCTAATTTTTTTCATGGCTTATTCTTATTTTTGTTTGCAGCTTTTTTTCCTTCATTGATTCATCTTATTCCCGTTTCTGCCCTTGCATCTCTATTGGTATTTGTTGGTTTGAGAATCTCCTTGCCAGAAATTAAACATATTTTTAAAGATGGTACTGATCACGTTTTAGTCTTTTTTGTAACAACTTACTTTGTAGTAACACATGACTTACTCATGGGGGTTGGAATTGGACTTTTAACAAAACTCATATTGCATACAATCAATACCTTTCTTCCGGATGG
>CALDSP010000187.1 GCA_937924465.1 uncultured Leptospiraceae bacterium | reverse complement strand
GTTTGAGTGAATAAAAAAATATGTCAAGTAAGAAACTAGCTTAGTTTAGAGAATATCTATGGGAATCTTGTATTGCTATTACTATTCTTGGAACAAGTCAATTTTTACTAAAAGTTAAAAAATATTTATTTAAAAAAGTTTTTCGAATTATGCTTCGTATTGTATATATATTTTTTAGTATATCAAAAATTTAATATAGTGAAATATAAGTTTGAATTTCTTATTTCCAATCTTTTACTTGCCAAGATTTTGAGATCAAAAAATTTGTTTAGTGAGTAGAAATTCATGAAAGTAAATAAAATTGTTTTAGCTTATTCTGGTGGGTTAGATACTTCTGTAATACTAGCTTGGTTAAAAGAAAAGTATGAGTGTGAAGTAATTGCCTTTTGTGCTAACATTGGTCAAAATGAAGAACTAAATGGTCTAGAAGAAAAAGGGAAAAAAACAGGAGCTTCAAAGGTTTATATTGAAGATTTACGTTTAGAATTTGCAAGAGATTTCATATTTCCTGCTGTCCAAGCTTCTGCTGTTTACGAAATGCGTTATTTACTTGGAACTTCTCTTGCAAGACCTCTTATTGCCAAAGGCATGGTAGAAGTTGCTACAAAGGAAAATGCAGATGCTTTTGCTCATGGGGCTACTGGAAAAGGAAATGATCAGGTTCGTTTTGAACTTGGGTTTAAAGCACTAGCTCCTGAGGCTCAAATTATTGCTCCTTGGAGAATTTGGGATTTCAAAGGTAGAAAAGAACTGATTGAATACGCAAAATCTAAAGGTATTCCTGTTCCTGTCACAATAGAAAAACCTTATTCTATGGATCGAAATCTTATGCATCTTTCTTTTGAAGGTGGAATTTTAGAAGATCCCTATCGTGAGCCCGATGAATCTATGTTTGTGCTTACTGTCTCTCCAGAGAATGCACCTAACGACCCCACTTACTTAGAGTTAGATTTTGAAGAAGGCAATTGTGTTGCTATCAATGGAAAAAAAATGAATCCTCTTGAGGTTATGGAATATCTCAATCAAGTTGGTGGAAAAAATGGAATTGGGCGTGTAGATATTGTAGAAAATCGACTTGTAGGAATAAAATCCCGTGGGGTTTATGAAACGCCGGGTGGAACAATTTTGTACATAGCTCATAGAGATCTAGAATCCATTACTTTAGATAGAGATACTCAACATCAAAAAGATGATATGTCCAATGAGTTTGCTCGTATGATTTACAACGGACATTGGTTTTCCTCAAAAATGAAAGCTATGCGTGCTTATTTAGCAGAGACACAACGTTACGTGACAGGTACTGTGAAAGTAAAACTCTACAAAGGAAATTGTATTGTAGTGGGAAGAAAGTCTAATTATTCTTTATATAATCCTCATTTATCTACTTTTGAAAAAGAAGAACTTTATAACCAAAAAGATGCAGAAGGATTTATAAACTTGTATGGACTTCAGACCAAAGAAATGGCAAGACTGCGCAAATGAACGAAACTATAGCTGTTTACCCTGGTACCTTTGATCCACTCACCAATGGTCATGTTGACATTGTAAAAAGAGCTTTAAAAATTTTTGATAAAGTCATTTTAGCTATAGCTACAAATTCAAAAAAACAAACTCTTTTTACTTTAGAAGAAAGATTAGAACTCATAAAACAAGTATTAGGAAGTATTGAAAATTTAGAAATTACTTATTTTCATTCTTTGACTGCAGAGTTTTGTATAGAAAAGAAAGCCACTGCTATCATTCGAGGACTTAGAGCAGTAGCAGATTTTGATTATGAATATGCAATTTCTTTACTCAACAAAAAATTAGCACCTAACGTGGAAACTGTTTTTCTTATGGCTTCTAGTGAAAATTCATTTATCTCTTCTAGTATGGTAAAAGAGATTGCTCGTTATGGAAAAAGTGTGGAAGGTTATGTGCCAGATATTTTTAATGAAGCAATTATGAAAAAATTTAAAATCAATAAAGAGGGATAACATGTCAAAAACACTAATTATGATCAAACCCGATGCAGTGAAAAACAAGCATGTGGGAGATATTATTGCAAGAATTGAAAAAGAAGGTTTTAAAATTCTTGGTATGAAATATTTGCAACTTTCTATGGAAGATGCAAAACAATTTTACAAGGTTCATGCGGCTAGACCTTTTTACAATGATCTTTGTAAATATATGTCTTCTGGACCAATTGTAGCCGCCGCTCTTGAAAGGGAAAATGCTGTAGCTCATTGGCGCGAAGTTATTGGAGCTACCGATCCCAAAGAAGCCAAGCCCGGAACAATTCGTGCTTTATATGCAGAAAGCAAAGAGGCAAATGCTGTTCATGGTTCTGATTCTGACGAGAATGCAGAATTGGAAATTAGTTTTTTCTTTAAAGGATATGAGCTAGTTCCTTAAATGGAGTTTACTGAATTTCGGGAAACTTTTGCAAAAAGAAAATTTAGTTTTGAATCTTTTTTGGAAAGTATAATTTATCCCGAAATTCAAGCTACTTTTCATTCTAATTTAACAGAGGCTAGTCTTTATAGTTTAAGCAATGGTGGAAAAAGAATTCGTCCTGTTTTAGTTCTCTCTGCTTTCCTCTCTCGTAAAACTCATCAAGATTTTACAAATGCCTTATATGTAGCTAGTGCAATAGAATGCCTTCATACTTATTCTTTGATTCATGATGATCTTCCTAGTATGGATAATGATGACTATCGAAGAGGAAAACTTACATGTCATAAAAAATTTGGTGAGGCTTTGGCTATTTTAGCGGGGGATGCATTAAACTCTTTTGGTTTTTATTTACTTTCTAAGATTCAATCTAGCTCTTCTTTAATTTTGGATCTTCTTATGTTATTACATAAAGGAGCAGGAGGACCCGGAATGGTTTCTGGACAAGTGGAAGATTTAAAATATGAAAAAAGTCACATACACGATCCACAGATTTTAGAAGAAATTCATTATAAAAAAACAGGAGCTTTAATTGTTGCCTCTTTGCTTATGGGAAATCGTTTGCATGATGACTATGAGAATTATCAAAAAATATTTTTTGAATATGGAAAAAAATTAGGACTTCTTTTTCAAATCACAGACGATATAATTGATGTCGAAAGTAGTTTTGATGAATTAGGTAAAACACCTAAAAAAGATGAAAAATCAAATAAACTTACTTATGTGACTTTTTATGGAATTGAAAAAGCTAAGGAGTTTCGGGAGAAGTTTACCCAAGAACTAGTTGAATTGGGCAAACAAATCAAAGATTCTTTTTTTGAATATTTACCAATTTACATTGCAAATAGAAAAACGTAAAATTTCCGAAATCTTAGTGGAAAGAGGATTTGCAGATTCTTTAGAACAAGCAGAGTCTCTTCTTTTATCTGGTTCTGTTTTAGTGAATGATAAGCCAGTAACAAAGAAAGGATTGCTTTTTCCTATAACTGTGAATATTCGGATTCGAGAGAAAATAGCACGTAACGTAAGTCGTGGAGTAAATAAACTAAAACCTATCTTGGAGAAATTAAATATTTCTGTTATAAATAAAATTTGTATTGATTTAGGAGCATCTACTGGAGGCTTTACTCAAGTTCTTTTAGAAAAAGGAGCTAAAATGGTTTATGCAGTGGATGTTGGATATGGTCAACTTGCTTATAAATTGCAAACAAATCCTAAAGTTAAGGTTTTTGATCGATTTCATTATAAAAAGATAAGTTGGGATTTGTTCGATGAAGGAGAAACAAATTATTTTGTAACTATAGATTTAAGTTTTACCTCTATTGTTCCAGCACTTGAAAAACTAAGTGAACTCTATACCCAAAAAAGATATGTTATTTTGGAAGGACTTGGTTTAATTAAACCTCAATTTGAAGCAAAAAAAGATGAACTAGAAAAAGGAATTGTTAAAGATAGTAAAATTCGTTTTTGCATTTTAAAGAGAGTACTCAAAAAAATAAAAAAAATTCCTCATTTAAAACTTCTAAAACTTACCAAATCTCCTATCTTGGGAACACAAGGCAATCAGGAATTTTTTGTTTATTGGAAATTTATTTAGAACTTGAAATGAGCATACTTGTAATTTTACATAAATTTTCTCTATAACATTTTAACGTTATGCGGTTGTATGCATTTTCATTATAAATATGGATATTTCTAAAATAGGACTCATCCTCGTTTACTTCATTGTTTTCTGCTTCTACTTTATAGGAAGTTTCAAGAGCTTCTTTAAAAGAAAGCCAAGATTTTTCTTTATGAACGCTTTGAAGTTCAAATAGATAATAATAAATTTCAGATTTTTGATCGGAGGGATCGCTCGTTTTGCTAAAAATTGTGTATGCGTCTTGAGAGTAGTCAAGTTCTACAGAATCATCAAAGTATTCAAAAAGTTTTTTTAAATTTTTTTCTTGAATGGATTTTAAGATTTCTAGATCTAAAGAATTTGTGTATTTATATTTGGAAGAACAAGTCCAAAGAATAAACACAAGAGTAAGTATAAAAACCTTCAAAACTTTAGTTTTCATGGACTTATTCTTGCATTCTGAAATCAATCTAAATTTTTAAGCTCCAAAAATTCCTTTCCAGTACTTACCCCAATAAACTACATATGTAGCGGCTAATACAATATTTGCAAGAGCCCAGGGAATGAGTTTTTTCCAACCTATATTCATAAGTTGATCATAACGGAAACGAGGAAGTGTCCAGCGCACCCAAATAAATCCAAAAGCGAAGAAAAGTACTTTTATAGTAAATACAGCAAGTCCTATAATTCCTTCATAAGATGTACCTGCTCCGATTCCAAAAGGAACATTATAACCTCCAAAGAAAAGCAAGGTTACTACACAACTCATAGTAATCATGTTCATATATTCTGCAATAAAGAAAAGAGCAAACTTGAAGGCTCCATATTCTGTATGAAACCCTACCACAAGTTCAGACTCTGCTTCAGCTAAATCAAAAGGGAGTCTGTTGGTTTCTGCAAACATAGCTACACTAAAGATAAGAAATGCAATGAAGCCAGGTAATGTAAACACAAACCAAAGTCCTTTTTGAGCTTCACTGATTTCTCTTAATTTTAAAGAGCCAGCTAGCAAAATCACTGTGACAATAGAAAGACCTAATGGAAGTTCGTAACTTATCATTTGAGCAGTAGAGCGGATTCCCCCCATGAGGGAGTATTTGTTATTGCTACTCCATCCAGCAAGAATGATTCCATAAACTGCTAAAGAAGAAATCGCAAGGAGAAATAAGATTCCTGTATCGGGATTTGCAACTTGAAAGTCAATTTTATCAAAACCCACTGCTTGAGCCAAACCTTCAGGTAGAGGAATGGTGCCCCCAAAAGGAACAACCGACCAAGCCATAATAGCACATGAAATAGAGATAGCAGGTGCAATTAAATACATTATTTTATTTACATGAATGGGGAAGACTTCTTCTTTTAACAAAAATTTGATTCCATCTGCTAGAGGTTGAAATATTCCAAAAGGACCTGCTCGATTGGGACCCTTTCTATCTTGAATAAAACCTGAAAACTTTCGTTCTGCTAGTGTGTAATAAGCACACCCTGTAATGATGATAAAAAACAAAAGCCCACTTTTGATTCCCCAAACTGCAACTAAATTCCAATCTATCACTAGCTTACTCTCCCTTCACGCAACGTGTTTTTTGGTTTCAGAATCTGTTAAACGTGCTTCAAACTCTGCACGGTATTTTTGAATGGCTGGACGAACTGCACCCACACAAGCATCCGCCAACGGACATATAGTCGTTCCCCCTTCCATGTTCACACTCAAAGAAAGAATTAAATCTAAATCTTTTTTTGTGCCATGTCCTTCTTTAATTTTATGTAGGAGATTTGCTACCCAATGAGTTCCTTCTCTACAAGGTGTACATTGTCCACAAGACTCATGCGCATAAAACTCTGCTAGTCGATATGTGCTTTCTACAATATCTGTATCTTCTGCTAAAACAATCACTGCTCCACTTCCAAGCATGGTTTTATGCTCTACCATGGATTCAAAGTCCATATTGGCCGTTTGGCATTCCTCTGCTGTGAGGATGGGCACAGAGGAGCCTCCGGGGATAATTCCACGTAGTTTTTTCCCATCTTGCATTCCACCACAAAGTTCATTGATGAGAGTCATAAGCGGGGTGCCTAATTCAATTTCATAAACTCCAGGGCGTTTTACGGGACCACTGACACTAAAAAGTCTAGTACCTGTGGACTTTGGAGTTCCTATTTTAGCATACCACTCTGCTCCGTTGTTTATTATGTGAGGCACGGCACTGAAGGTTTCAACATTGTTTACAACCGTTGGATAACCATAAAGTCCTGAAACAGCTGGAAAAGGTGGCTTGAGTCTAGGATGCCCTCTGCGTCCTTCTAAAGAATTGATGAGTGCGGTTTCTTCTCCACAAATATAAGCTCCAGCTCCTTGATAAACGGCAATATCCAACTCATACCCTGTAGCTAAAACATTTTTTCCAAGAATTCCATTTGTATAACATTCATCTAAGGCTGATTGGACTCGTTCAATGCTTAAAGTATATTCCCCACGAATATAAATAAATGCTTTGTGTGCATCAATTGCTTTGGCGGCTATAATCATTCCTTCAATCATCATGTGGGGAAGTTGTTCTAAAATAACTCTATCTTTAAATGTGCCGGGCTCTCCTTCGTCTGCATTGCAAACCAAGTACTTTGGCTTGGGATTTTTTTTATCAATAAAGCCCCATTTCATTCCAGTAGGAAACCCAGCTCCTCCCCGACCACGAAGTCCCGATTTTTTGACTTCATCAATAATTTGATCTCCCGTCATGGAAGTAAGGGCTTTTTTAGCAGCTTCATATCCCCCTACTGCTTGGTAATGTTTGAATGTGTGAGTATCTTTTTCTCCAATGTGTTTAGTAATAATTTTTAATTCTCCCATGATCACTCCAAACTATCTAAAATTTCATCAACCTTTTTTAGGTCTAAGTTTTCATAATAAGTTTCGTTGATTTGCATCATTGGTGCATAACCACAAGCTCCAAGGCATTGTACTCCCGTTACAGTAAATTTTTTATCTTTTGTGGTCTCTCCTTTTTCTATTCCCAAACGTTTACAGATATGTCGCATAACGTCATCACTGCCCATGATATAACAAGAAATATTTTCACAAATTTGAATGTGGTACTTTCCAACTGGCTTTTTATTAAACATAGTGTAAAAGGTAGCTACACCATAGACATGAGCTAAAGAAATTGGCTCTCCAATTCGATTTGCTACATATTGCATGGCTTCTTTATCTACAAAGCCTTTGTCTTTTTGTACAAGGTAAAGACATGGAATGATCAAAGAACGTTTATCGGGAAATATATCTTTTATTTGTTGAAAACGTTGTTCGGATTTTTCAGAAAATTGGTATGTCATCTTAACAATCAAGCTCCCCTGCAATTACATTTAAACTACTCATGGTGGCAATTGCATCTGCAATTAAACCACCTTTAATAAGTTCTGGAAAGGATTGGTAGTACCAAAAACATGGTCGTCTTACGTGAACTCTCCACGGAGATTTATCTCCTTCAGAAACAATAAAAAATCCTAATTCTCCATTGGCTGCCTCTGTTGCAAAATAGTATTCTCCGGGTGGAACTTTAATTCCATGCATAATGATTTTAAAATGATAAATAAGCTCTTCCATATTATTGTAAACTTTTTCTTTGTCTGGTAAGAAAACATGAGGAACATTGGCATGGAAAGGACCTTCGGGAATTCCATCTACTAACTGTTCAATGATTCGAAGGGATTGCCACATTTCTTCAATCCGAACAAGGGTACGATGAAGAACAGAACCATCCTCGCCAATAGGAATATCAAAATCTACCTTATCGTAAAACATATAAGGAGAGTCTTTTCGGACGTCATGTGCAACCCCCGCGGCTCGCAAGTTAGGACCAGAGTAACCATAAGCTAGAGCGTCTTCTGCAGAAATTCCTCCGATTCCAGCTGTTCTTTCATTGAAAATTTTATTTCGAATGAGTAAAGTTTCAAACTCTTTCAGAACAGGTTTAAAACCTTTCACAAAGGCTTTGACATCGCTTATGAACTCGGGATAAATGTCTCTTTCTAATCCTCCCACACGACAGAAGGTCGTAGTGAGCCTTGCTCCGGTGAGTTTTTCTATAATAGTATAAATGTTTTCTCGATGATGAAACATATACAAAAATCCAGAAAAAGCTCCTAAGTCTACTCCTAAAATTCCTTGGCAGACTATGTGATCCATTATACGAGAGAGTTCAGAAATAATCATTCGAACATACGTTACGCGCGGAGGAACTTCAATCCCTAGCATTCCTTCTACAGCTAAAATCCAACCAATATTATTGAGTGGAGTAGAGACATAGTTCATTCTATCCGTACAAACTAGGAATTGGTTGTAATCGTAACGTTCTCCTAGTTTTTCAAAACAACGGTGCACGTAACCAATAATGGTTTCTGCGTCTACAATTTTTTCGCCATCTAACTGAATGACATTTTGTAAAATTCCATGAGTAGCAGGATGGGAGGGACCTAAATTGACTAACAAATGTCCTTCAGGAAGATTTTCAAATTTTCCTTGGAATTTGGCTGCCGTTTTTTCATACATTACCATAGTTTAGTCCTCTTTGTGTATTTGGAGTAAGTCAGCAATTAAATAGTCTTGCCCAAAACCCTCTAAGGGATAGTCCTTGCGCAAAGGATGACCTTGGAAATTGTCTGGCATTATAAGACGCTCCATTTGAGGATGGCCATCAAAATAAATTCCAAATAAATCAAAAACCTCTCGTTCTGGCCAATTTGCTCCTTTATAAACAGAAATAATGCTTGGGAGAGAGTCCCCATCTTCCACTGGAACTTTGAGCATGATTCGATAATGACCATTCGAAGGACTTTTTAGAAGGTAATTCATTTCAAAACGAGGCTCTCTTTTGCCTAACCAATCTATACAAGTAAGATCATTCAAAAAATCAAACTTCAGCTCTGCATTTTCTTTGAGAGATTGAATGATTTCTACAAGTCCTTCTTTGCGAATAAAAAAAGAAGGAATGTTTGATTTCACCTCCGGGCCGTCCAATAGATAATCTGCAAAATTTTTTTCTAAAAATTCTTTGATTTTTTCTTTCATTTGACTACCAAGGGTTTATTTTTTTCATTGATTTCTTCAATCTTACGCATGACTTCTCTGCGTCGCTCTTCTAAGCCTTGGGATTTGACTTTTTCTTGGAGTTTCACTAATCCATCAATAATTGCTTCAGGTCTAGGAGGACATCCAGGAATATAAATATCCACAGGAAGGAAACGATCAATTCCTTGGACTACTCCATAAGTGTCAAACATTCCACCTGAAGAAGCACAAGCACCCACACTGATTACATACTTAGGTTCCGAAAGTTGATCGTAAATTTGCCGTAATACAGGAGCCATTTTGTACGTAATAGTTCCTAAAACTAAAATCATATCTGCTTGGCGGGGAGAAAAGGAAGGACGCTCTGCTCCAAAGCGGGCTATGTCCATATCTGAACATGCCGTGCCCATAAATTCAATTCCACAACAGGCAGTTGCAAAAGGATAAGGCCAAAGAGAATAGCTTCTCCCCCATTTTAAAAAATCATCTAACTTGGTGATTTGCACCATGTCTGCGATGAGTTGACCAGGTTTGCTAAGTGCTTCACTTAATCCCATTCTAATGCTCCTTTTTTCCAAATGTAATATAATCCTACAACTAAAATCCCAATGAATACAAACATTTCAATCATAAGAAATGTTCCTAGTCCAGCCTGACTGAATTTACCTAAACTAACAGCCCATGGATATAAAAATACTGCCTCAATATCAAACAAAATAAAAAGAACTGCAACTAAATAAAACTTAATGTTAAAAATTCCTCTTGCATCTCCAAAATATTGAACTCCACATTCAAAAGTATCATGAGGCTTACTTTTTTTGCGGGGACTAATTAAAAGTGCAAGCGTAAGAATAAGAGCCGAAAAACCAACAGCAAGTGCTAGTTGGACTACAATAGGACCTAAACTTTCTGAAACTAAACCCATTCAAGTCTCCCTTTTAGGTGTAGCACAAGTAAAAATAAGAATAAAGTTTGAAGCTAAACCTATAAAATTTCTATTTTAGGTTTTTTATTTCAAAACCTAACCATAGTAACCATTTCAATTTTAAAATTTGGAGTCAAGGATTTTCTTTTTAGTTGGAATTTTTTTTGTCTAAGAATTGTATTTATCTATGCTATTTTAGTTTGAGTTTGTGGTTTGGTAAATACAGAAATATTTTATTTAGTAGACCGATTTGTCTACTAATTTTTTCAGTTTTGATTTTTATATTTTTT
>CALDSP010000186.1 GCA_937924465.1 uncultured Leptospiraceae bacterium | reverse complement strand
TAGCTGCTTTATCCACCAAAGAAGCAAAATGATTGTAAAGGGTTTGAGCTTCTTCTTTATTGTTAGCTTTTATAGCTTTTAAAATATTTTTTGCGTAAGTTCGAATGGCTGACTTTTGTTGAGAGTTGCGTTCTCTGCGTTTTTTAATTCTTCGAACATCTTTTTTAGATGATTTCAGATTTGGCATTTCTTACTCCGTGTTACCACATTTTTTTATAATCTTCATTTTTCAACCAGAATATTCACCTAACTTAAATAATTTTTTACTTACTTCATCTAGGGAGCTTACTGAGGAACTAAGAGAAAGACTAATTGATTTAAAATTATTTGTTAGTTGAGAAATAGTGTTTGAATTTTGTACGAGAGTTTGCATTTCTTTTTTTACATAAGTAGTAAGCTCATTGTTTTTTTGCACTTTTTCTGAAATATCTGCAACCTCTTCTTCTAATTTAGAAATCATCTTCTCAAATTCATTCAATACTAGTGAAGAGTCTTGTAGTTTTATGTTTACTCGATTAAAAATATTAGAAGTTTCTAATATACTTTGATTTAGATTTTTAGAAGATTCTTTTATTTCATCTAAAATAGGTTTAGTCTGTTGAACAGAACGGGCTGCTTCCTCTGCGAGTTTTGTAACTTCTGATGCCACTACTGCAAACCCTGAACCATATTCTCCTGCTCTGGCTGCCTCAATGCTTGCGTTGAGTGCTAATAGATTTGTCTGCCTTGCAATACGAGATAATGAGAGTAAGACAGAGTTGATTTGATTGATGGAAAAAGTTAAATGATTAGAGAAGTCTTCAAGGTTTTTGGTAGATTTGTGAATGTTTTGAATTTCTTGAATAATACTGGATAAACTTTTTACTCCATTTTTGATTTTTAATTTTGTTTCTTCCGTTTGATTAGAAATTCGATTAAAACTCTCAAAAACTTTTTCCATTTCATTTGCATTTGCAGTGATTGATTTAGAAAGTTTTTCCAATAGTTTTTCATTTGCTTGAATTTCTTGAAAAATTTTTCCAGATTCATTTTGAACTTTTCCTGTAAATTCTGAAACTTTGTTTGCTTGCTCTTCCACCATGAAGCTAAACTCTTTTTGTTGATTAGAAAAATACTCAATAGAATTTATATAAGATTGAAGATTTAGAATCATTTCTTTAAAACTTATATAAAGTTTTCCTATTTCATCTGGCTTACTGTAATCAAAGTTTGTATTTGTAAAGTTTATTTCTTTTTTTTGACTTATAGTTTTCATTATATTACTAAGTTTTATAATGGGATGAAGGGATTTTTGAATCAAAAAGGAAACAAAAATCATAACTATGATTGAGGCAATCAAAGTAATTGTAAAGATTTCTAGAAATAATATTCGGGTTTGTTTTGCAAATTGTGTATAGTCTATGTCAAATCCATACACAGCAATAATTTCATTATCTTTATAGATAGGATATAACATTGAAATCCATTGTCCAAACTCATCAGAGTATACATTTGTAACACTTGTGTTTCCTTGGGCGGCATTTAAAACAGCTTTAGCAAAAATTTCTGGAGATTCATAAATATATCCCGGATATCCACCATCTTCGTAAAGTTTTTTGTTGGCTGCATAAATAATAAAATGATTTTTTCCATTATAAAAATCACTTCTTGGGCTTAAAAGATAAGTCTGCAAAACGTAAGGAACAGAATTTGAAAGAATATTGAGTTGTTGTTCTACTAGTGAGATAGAGTTTTTATAATCCTCATTTTTTGTTTCTAAATAAGTTCGAATATTTTGAATCAAAGAGTTTTCTACTTCTATATGATGAGCAAATCCGTTTCCTAGATCAAGAATTTTTTGTATTTGAATCCTACTAGTAAAGTGATATAAAAAACTTAACAAAGTTACAAGAAAAATAATACTGGTCAAACTTATAGAAAATATAAGTTTAAATTTTATACTATTTTGCAATTTATCCTTCATGTGAGTTATCCCATTTATGTTTGAGTTGTGTAATTTGAATAAAAAAGCACTTCTATGAAAATTTTCTATTCAAAAAATAAATATAAAAATTTTATAAATCCCAAAATTTTAGTTTAAAATTCTCTGTGTTTTTAATTTCTAAAGCATATCCCGAGGGTGCCATATAAATAAAGCCATATTTTTCAAAGGTGAAAAGAAGTTCGTCGCTGTAGTTCATGGAAGCCATTATACATACTAATTTTTTTCCCGAGTATTCTGGAAAAAATTTTTGAAAATATTCTAACTCTTTATCAAAGAGTTCTACATCTTTGTCACGTAACGTTGTTTTTACATAACAGAGATATACAATTTTACTATCTTCAGAAAGTCCTATGGCGTCGAATTCTTTTGTATATGTTTGTTGGGAGGTTTTTATAAATCTTTTAATACGTGTTCCAAAAAAGGAAAGCTGAATGCCAAATTTTTGTTCTAATTCTTTAGGAACGCAGGGGAAGACCAAGTCTTCTACAATGGTTCCAAGTTTTCGAGTCATATCTCCAAATTTTTTGTTTAGTTCAGAAATTACTTTGTTTGTTTGATCTTTAAATTCTTTCATTTCATTTTTAAATTCTTTCATTTCATCTTTGAATTCTTTCATTTCTTTTTCTAAACGTTCTATAGCGGTTCCTGTAGTTGTAATAAAATTAGCTAAAATGTTTTCTAAAGAAGTAACTCGTTCTTCTAGAGAGATAGGAGCCATAAATTATATAAAAAAGGAAATCTTATCATAAATCAAGTGAAAAAAATGATTTCGTGATTTTTTAGAATAAAAGTTTCATTTAAGGTGTTTTATTTAACTTTTATAGAAAAGTTAAATAAAAGTAGAAAAGAGAAAATAAAAACTCCCTCCCTTTTTGATGAAGGAGAGAGTTTTATTTGAGTAGATTAAGCAAAAACATCGTAATGAATATCTGGAAAAATTGGATGTTCGGCTTCAATTTGTTTCAATCTTTCTTCATTAATTTCTCCTGTAGTCAACATTTTTTTAAGTTCTAAAAAGAGATTGGTATGAACTTTCACTCTTTTTTGAGCATAGTTGACTGTTGTACCTGTTTTCATAATGAAAGGCCAATCAGAACTTTGTAATAAAAGAACCTCTCGTGCCATTTGGTTTAAAACACGAACTTGTAAAGGATCTTTCGTTTTAAAGTGTAGATGGGTCATTTCATTCATTGAAATGGAACATTCCATTACATGAGGATATATCCATTCGTTCGTTGGATTGCACCATACATCTGCATAGCCTCCTTCTCCCCAACTGCTCATTTGCATTTCTACACTTTGGATCCTAGGTAAAACACCAAGAATTTGCATTGGGTGAATTGTTGTAATTTCATTTTGATCAAAATGAATTTTTTTAAATAAAAATTCTAAAAACTTAGGTCCTTCATACCACCAATGTCCAAAGAGTTCTGCATCATAAGGAGAAACTATGATTGCAGGTTGCCCTTCTTCTTCAAAGAATTGTCTGGATTGTTCAATTCTACTTCGCATAAAATCTTCGGCATGATTTCCAGCAGCTTCCATTGCCCAATCCGGATGATAGTATTCTTTATAATCTGTTTTACCAGTGATACGATGGTATTTGATTCCAGTATTATGACGTACTCCATCGGGATGAATGTAATCCTTTACATATTCATAATCTAAATCAAAACCAATATCCCTATAATATTCTCGATAACGAAAATCTCCCGGATAGCCTTCTTGTGCACTCCAAACTTGAGCAGAACTTTTGGGATCTCTTGGAAAAGCAAATACTCCTGAACCAATTTCCACTGGAGCATAAACTCCAAACTTGGGTCTAGGATGGGCGTAATTGACTCCATGAGAATCTACAATAAAATATCGAAATCCTTCTGCAGAAAGGTATTTTTCTAGTCCTCGATAATACCCACATTCAGGTAACCAAATTCCTCTTGGTTCAACTCCCCACGTATTTCTGTGAATTCTTCTTCCAAGAGAAATTTGAGCTCGAATGGTAGAAGGCTCACTTTCTAGTAAAGGTAAAAATCCATGAGTTGCTGCAGAGGTAATGACCTCTAATGAGCCATTTCTGTGAAACTCTTGAAATCCAGAAATCAGATCTTTTCCAAGCGATAAAAACAAACTTCTATTTTCCTCAAAAGTTTGAAGATAACGTTGAGATAGATAATTTAAATGAGGATCATGAGTGGTTCGTTTTACTTCTTTGTTTGCAAGTTCAATGAGTTTGTCAATAAAATGCAAATACTTCTTTTGCAAATATTCATCGCGCAACATAGAGATAAGAGTAGGAGTAAACGACATTGTAATTTTAAAATGAACCCCTTCATCTCTTAGCGTACGAAAAACTTTTAAAAGAGGTATATAAGTTTCATTAATAGCTTCATTTAACCAGTTTTCTTCAATAAAAGGTGGGTTATATCCTTCATGTCGAACATAAGGTAAATGAGCATGTAAAAGAATGATTTGATAACCTTTCTTCATTACCAATTCCCCCTAGATGATGTTACCAATAAATGAGAACTAAAATATCCTCCTGAAGAACCATCAAACCGTTCTGTAATGGCTTGTTGTTCTTCATAAGCCTCTTTCCAATAGTTTCGAATTTCATAAGTTTCTCCTTCCAACTGCATAAGAAAGCCTTCTTTTATCCATTTAGGATTGATCCAATCTTTATGAACATAAGGGCTTGGTTTGTTGATAGGCATATTTACATGAGCAGAGTGCATAAGAGAATATTCTCCTCTCTCACAATAAGCTAAAACTTCTACTCTTAAATTGAATACAGGTTCTAAAAACTTTACAACATAGGAAGTAGTAAAAGGTGCAAGCAAGATTTCTTGGAAATAATGATGTTTATTTTCATCATTATAGCGAAGATAAAGTTTATAATCTAAAGTAGTTTGCTCCCCGAAAAATTCTTTTATTTTTTGAAGTGTGGACTGACTAATTCCCCAAAAAATAAAAACTTCCTTTGGATTTTTTGTGAGGATTTTAATTATGTCTCTGTCATAGTAGGTGGGGAGATTTTCCATTTCTGGTTCATAATAGATTTGAGCGAATTGACTCAAGGCGTGCCTCCATGCTATTTTATAACTAGGATTTTTACTTAAGTTTTCTATTACAACCCATTTTTCTATTCCTTATTAAAATTACTTGACTCTTTCAATTACAATTTAATTTTTATTTTAACTTTAATAAGGGAGTATTTCAGTGAAAATAAAATATACTTGGAAACATTTGGATCATTCAGAGGCTGCAGAAAAATATGCTGACGAAAAACTCCAAAGAATTACAAAATATGTTCATAATGTTATTTCTTGTGACGTATCATTTGAAAAAATTCATGGAGAGATCAATGCAAATCTTAATTTGCATGCAGATCAAAACACCTTCAATGCTCAAAACAAAGACAAGGATATTTACACTTGTATTGATGGTTTAGAAGATAAAATTGAAAGACAACTAAGTAAATTTCACTCTAAAAAATCATCTCACTAACTTAGAATGATCATCCAAGTAGAGGAGGCAAATGTAAAACTCAAAAATGGAGAGTTTGAACAGGCTAAACAAATTTTCTCTTCTCTCTTGGATGAAGATCCTGAAAATATGGAAATCATAGCAGGATACTTTATATCTAGCTATTGGGATAATAGACTTGAAAAGATTTTTTCTTATAAAGAAGGAAAAGAAAGAGGATTAGCTTTAGACGTTTTATTTAGACAATTTGAGCTTGATTATTCCAATCGTGGATATCCCAAAAATTCCTCTTATCAAGCTGTGCAGTATAGTGTGTTATATGAATCTTGTTCTCAAATTCGACTTGGATTTTATTTACAAGGAAAACAAATTTTAGACAAAGACACAGTCTTCACTTTGGCTCGTAATCTTGTAAAAATTCAAGATTATCATCATGCTGTAGATATGATTGATTATTGTTCTAAATACCAAGAAACCCCTCCTGTTTTTTATTTTTATAAAGCGGAGTGCCTTTTTCACATGGGTGAACATACAAAGAGTCGTTTACTCTTTCGATCTTGTCTTTTACACTATCCAGAGGTTTTACCCATAGATGAGATTCGTTCAGAACCCCTTCATACTGCAATTTGGGAGTTAAAGGAAAGATTTGAGGAGATGGAAGACTTAAAAGAATATCTTCCACTATACTGTGTTGAAAAAAATTATTTTACTGAAATACCAGAATACACAAGAGAAGACATAAACCATTTGGTTTATGAAATGAATCAAATTGAAGAGAATGTCAGAAAGCAAAATATTCAGTTTACCTTTAAATTAAAATGTAGGTTTATCAATTTAGGATTTACAATTTTAGATACATTTCATGCACAAATCAATTCAGAACTCAATAAAAAAATTCGTGAAAAGCTCACAAGTGTGGATGCAAATGCTTTAGAGCGCAGAGATATAGCAAGAAAAAAATTAAATAGTCAAAATTCATAAAAAATATTTAAAAAACAAGAAATCACACCTTTAGAAAGCAAGTGAGTAGTAAAACTACTCACTGACATAATTATTCTTAAGGATAATTAGGGTTTGCATTTCCTTTTGTACAACTTGTGTTTGGTCCTGCTGTCCAACTGGGTTGGCTAGATGTTACAGGAATACTTCCATCATAGCTTCCGTCTGGATATTTACGAGCTGGAATGACATGACTGGTCCAAGAATGCTGTTCTACAAGATAATTTTTTCCACCTGACTGATAAACTAAATATACTTTATCATTACCGCCAAGATTATAAGATGTATCCACTGCATGATAAGCTCCATTTGCCAAAGTCCCAAACGAAAAAGCAACCATTCCTGTTGAATTTGAATTAAAGGTAGTAGTACCACAAATGTCTTTATCACAATGGTACCAACCAGTACTAGAAACAGAAGCTCCTGAAATATTTTTTATTTCTATAAAGTCACTTCCATTGCAAGGTCCTGCCCCCGTATTACTTAAAGCCTCGTTTAATGTTAAACGTCCTACGCACTCAATGTTTACATTGGTTACATTGGAAGTGCCTACTGTTCCTGTTTGATTCATGTTATGGTTTGCATTTGCATTTACAAGAAAACAAAAAGAGGTGTTAGAATGCTCTGAAATTGTTACATTGTAGTTATATGTTTCTAGCAAAGTGGAATCAAATACATAACTGCCGTTTGCACTAATTGTTTTAGTTTGAGGTACACTTCCAGTCATACTTAAAGTAATACTTCCGGTAAGACCTGTAACTGTGCCACCCACAGTATAGGAAGTAAGAGGTGGATGAGGTGGATTATGAGAGCAAACAACATTTACGTTGTTTACGTCTTCATTAGCTATCCCTGTTTCATTAGCTATTGTACAAGATAAATACTCAGAAGTTTCTGCAACTTGAATATTGTATTCTTGACCTTTAGGATAACTTAGAAAGAAGTATTGAAAGCTTGTATTTTCTGTTAGGGTAGTATTTAGATCACCTAACGTAATTTTCACCCACTTTCCATTTCCAACACCAGAAACTGACCCTGCAATATTAACTTTATCACTCCCTGGAAGAGTAGCAGTGGGTGTAGAGTTACGACTTGCGGATGGTAACAAAATATTGAAAATACTTTGTACATCTTTTTTGACCTCGGGCAGGCAACTATACAGGGCAAAACCCAAGACTAACAAAAATAATTTTAACTTCATAAAATTTTCTCCTTTTAAATTTAATTCCTTTCTGAAAGCCGTTCTACAGTTCCAAATATAAACTGAGCACGAATAAAGATCTGCCTATCTATGGCAGTCTTTCCAATCCACTCGTTTGTGGCAAATTGTCCGGGTAAATTATAACCAAGTGAGTTGAAATATTGTGTGTTAGAATAAAACACTTGGGGACTTTCTAGTTGTTCTGCAAGATTTCTTCCTACAGCCGAACTTCCGGGAAGTGTGGGTATTCTTTCTAGAACATTTTCTTTTTGAGGTCGACCTATTCCATCACTAGCTCTAACTTCTGTAAAGCCTAAGCTTACTTGAAACTCAGGGGAGTAGTAGTAAGTAATCCCCAAAACTTTGCTTGTGAAAATTGCTTTTCCTAAGTCTAGCTTGCCTGCATCAGCCAGAGAGAAATCTCCTAATACGTTGTTTGCGAAGTCTTGGGTTACAACTTGGTTTATCCAAGGTTGAGAACTTCTTGTTCCTAGTTGACCTAAAACTGCTCCTGCTGTCCCTCTTGTGTAACGTCCAAAAATTCCATAATCTGCAAAACGAAGATGAGCTAAAATATAGTTTGCATTTCCTATTTGATCTGTATCGTTTTTGTAGAAAGTAGGAAGATTAGCCAGATCAACTTGTCCACCTTGCAAGAGAGATTTGCTTAGTCTAATTGCCTCATCTCGCTTATCAATTTTTAAAATAGTTCCAGCTCCAATTGTAAAAGAAATTTTGCTAGAATAAAATGAGTAGTCTATTTCACTTCCATAAGCAAGGTCTTGCTTAGCTCTTTTTGCGCCTTTATAGTAGGAATAATTTGGGACTCCTGTTTGAGAAAATTCACAAACAGTATTTGGGGCATTGAAGGCATTCACAACCGCAAAAGGTGGTAAGGGAACTTGCCCTCCACAAATATCTACTGCCAAAAATTGGGTTTCGTTGTGACTAATTCCTGCTATGTTTTCTAAACGGATGGGAACGTTGATCGCTAATTTATGAGTTTTATTTTTACCTGTTGGAATTATGGTAATTAAAGTAGAGGAGCCAAGACCATAAGAGTCGTTCACACCTTGAGCAAGTTCTTTAACTGTAAGGTTTGGATCTCGAAAAGGAGAGTTACTTCTCTCTCCATTGTTTCTAAAGGGACCTTCTCCGTTTCCTAGTAAGGTGTGGAATCCAAAGTAATCACTGTTGAAAATAAGACTAATTCCTCTATCTGTGGAGTTGGTAAGTCCAATATCTTCCCACGTTGTGCGCGCAGCGTAACGATGTGCCCATGCATCATCCTGCAAAGAATAAATAGATTGTGAGTTAACTGTTGGGTCGTGTTGTTGTCCTATTCTAAGATGTAAATTTTGCCTTCCAAGAATAGGAAAATTAATAAATGCATATTTCAAATATAGGGAATAGGGGTTGCTTTGTTGGCATATATTTGCAGTACATCCATCTCCTGTTCTACCAAAGGGTACGAGATCGGACGTTAGGCGAAAGTGCATTCCTTTGTACTTGCCTTCTTGAATTTTTCCTCTCAAGTTTAAATAGGTTCGAGCAAGTCCAAATCCTGTAGTCTCCTCACTGGAGCCTGTGAGATCATCTCTACCTACAGGGGTTCTATCTTTTAGCTCATAGCGTGGAAAAAAAATTCCATCTAAACTTAATTTAAAGTTTTCAATTTGCAGTGTATCTTTTGCTGAAGGTTGTTCTTCTTTTTTAGCAGTCTCTGGGATTGTATTTGTAGTTTCTGCTTGAGCATATATGAATAAATCTATACTGCAAAATAAAAATACTATGATAATTCTAAACATAATTTCTCCATTTTATTGATTTTGTAAAGTGACTACTACTTCATAAAGGGTAATGCTACCACTTGTTTCATTGCTAACAAGCACAAGGTCTTTTCCGTTAGGACTTACACTTGCATGAATAAAGGCAACACCTTCAGGACCTAAGTCTCCTGCCCGACCCAGTTCTACTAGTTGTTTTGTACCTTGAACTGTATTTGTTATTGAACTATCATGAAATCTAAAATTTAAGTAGTATTGAAACACGGGAGCTTTAGGATCGGTTATATCGTATACTGCAACTCCACCGGGTCGCTCAATTCCAATAAAAGCAAAGAGCTTATCTCCAATTTTTCCTAAAGCTACTCCTTCTGGTTCTGGACCTTGTCTATCACTTCTGCGATCGATTCCTGTTCTATCAAAACTTGCATTATAAAAAGGATTAGCCTTCGTAATAACTTGTTTTCCATCAACAATCTTAGAAAGATTGAAGGCTTTTCCAATATACTTGTTACCAGAAAGCATTTCTTCTAAATCGCTTCCACTGTCCCAAATGAGTTTGCCATCTCCACTCCAAACAGAAATAGACCTTCCTCCAAAGGTATGAACTTCATCTATAAGCCCATCTCCATTTGTATCTCGACCAATTTTGGAAACTCTAAGTGGATTTGAGCCCAAGTTATAAGTAGAGTTAAGGGCAGAGATATTGGCACATAACGTTGGATCTATGTTGAAATTAAAAGGGGTTAAAGATCCGGAATTGCAGTATTCTGTAATTTTTACTTCCTCATTATAAAATTCTGTAGTTGGATCCCCGTCTCCGTCCCCTTGTCTAGATTGATAGTTTCGAGAGTCTCCTTCGTTAGCAGAGAGAAAAAAAATTTCCCCGTTGTAAGAAAAAATTCGAATTTCATCTGGTTGGTAAATTCCTTTAATCCAAGTTGGAAGATAGGTTGTTGTAGATGGAGCAGGGGAACCCCATATAAGAGGTCCACTTCTTCTAAAATCAAGTCCTTGTCCTGCATAACTTGCACCATAAGACCAGTCTTTATATCCAAGAGGTAGCAATTTCACCCAACGTAAAGTTAGTAGATCTAAAACACCTACAGCATTATTTTCTTGTAATGAAATATAAGCTAGTCTGCCGTCTGGAGTTATAGAAATAGATTCTGGCTCTAAGTCTTGGGGAACACTTGCATTGGGTCCTGTTACGCGAATGTTAGGATCAATATTGCTTTTATTAAATTCATTGAATCCTATAGTAACTGTTTTTCCTTCCAAAAAGTTTAATCCACTACTTAAGTCTATTATAGTTACAGAACCTTCTGGATCCCAAGTGTAGTCATCACTAGGTTCCCCTTCATTGGCAACTAAAACTTTGCACCCATCGGGAGTGAACGACACAAAGTCTGGTTGCGAACCAACATAAGTATCTGCAAGATAGTTGCCCCATGGATCAAAAAAATAAATCTTTCCTTGTTGTTGGCGAATTCTCATTTCTGCACTAGCAGCGATGATCCCATTCTTATAAACTACATTCGTTGGGCGCCAACCCCAACCATTCTTTCGAAAGGGAATTGATTTTACATAATAAGGATTTTGAGGAACACTAATATCAAAAACATCTAAAGTACCATCGAGACCATTCACAGTAAACACCCACCTAGATTCAGGGGCATAAGTAGAAATCAAAGCAGTTCCAATTTTATTTAAATCATCCCAAAATCTTTTGTTTTGAAAAGTTCCCAAAAAATTCAAAGAAACAGAAGAAACTTGTCTTGTATCTTCAGGGAAATCAGTGGTTCCTACTTTGCAAGAACTACCTGTTTTGGGAGAGAGCAATGTTAAGCCAAAAATTTTTCCTAAATTAGAAGGATTTTGACTACAGAAAGCAATAAGAGTCGAAAAAGTAAATAATAAAATTATCTTTAGCATAAAGGAAAAGGTAAGAAGTGATTTTTACAGTTTTATTATGAGAGAATTACAAATAAAAAAAACTTCGGTACCAAAGCTTTCTATAAAATTCCGAAATTTTAAGAAAAAATTGTTATAGATTCAGTATAGATCTTAAAAAAAATCTTGTCTTTTTGTGAGATTTATCAGTATTTGGCACTAGCTAAACTTTCACCACCGAACAAAAAAATCTAAGGAGAAGCAGAATGGCAAACAATGTCGCGGAAATTTACAAACGATCTGCAGAGAAATTTGGGGATAAACCAGCTTTCTTTTCGAAGGATGAAAAAAAACAATATGTCCCAACTTCCTACAAGGAACTTTATGAAATGGGAACTGCACTTGCAGAGGCACTCATTGAAATGGGAGTGAACGCAAGGGAGCACGTGGGTTTAATTGCTGATCATCGTTTAGAGTGGCCTATTGTGGATTGTGGTATTTTATCTTGTGGCGCAGCGGACGTCCCTAGAGGAACTGATGTAACAGAGTCTGAGTTAGAATACATTTTAAATCACGCAGAAGCCAAAGTTGTCTTTGTAGAACATGATAAGGCATTAGAAAAGCTCAATAAAGTTAAATCCAAAATCCCTTCTTTAAAAACAATAATTGTAATGGATAAGAATGCTAAAGCGGAAGGCGTTCTAAAACTTTACGATATAATTGAGAAGGGTCGTCAACTGATTGCGAAAGGTTCTAAAAAATACGAAGAAAGAGTTGCTCAAATCAAGCCCGATGATTTATTTACTTTGATTTATACTTCTGGAACTACAGGGCAACCCAAAGGGGTAATGCTCATGCACTCTAATATGATGTCCCAAATGACCGACGTACTTCCTCTTACTGGTATTAAAACGAACGACAGGATTCTCTCTATTTTACCCGTTTGGCACATCTTTGAAAGGGTTTTTATGTATGGAGCAATTTACATAGGTTGTTCTACTTATTTTACAAATGTGCGAGATTTACGAGAAGATTTTGCTAAAGCTAAGCCTAATTTTATGGCATCGGCTCCGCGCCTTTGGGAAAGCATTTACTTAGGAATTTACAATAAAATAAACGATCCTAAGCAGACTCCTGCAATTCGTAAAAAATTATTTAATTTAGCTTATTTCTTATCAAAGCATTTTCATGCTTCACTCCGTTTTGTAAAAGGAATTGAGGTAGATTACGAAGGTAGAAGTCTTATTTATTCTTTTTTTAGAGGAATTTGGTCTATTGTAGTTATAATTTTAAGTTTTCCGTTCTATAAGTTGTTCGATGCAATAGTCCTTTCCAAAATTCGTCAAGCAACAGGGGGTTACCTAAAAGCCACTGTATCGGGAGGGGGAGCACTCCAGAGACACGTAGATGCATTCTTTAATGATATTGGGCTTGCTGTGATTGAGGGTTATGGGATGACAGAAACTTCTCCCGTTATTTCTTGTAGAACTTGGGACAAAATGGTCATGGGTTCTGTAGGACCTATTATTCCAAATACTGAGGTACAAATTCGTGACTTTAATGGAAATGTCCTTACTTATGTCAAAAAGGATGGTACTATTGAAGGTAAACGCGGAGTAAAAGGAATCATCTTTGTTCGTGGTCCTCAAGTGATGAAAGGTTATTATAAAAACCCCGAAGCTACCGCTAAGGCTTTGAAAGACGGATGGATGGATACTGGAGATTTGGGAATGATTAACTACAAAGATACATTGACCATTACAGGTAGAGCTAAAGAAACTGTAGTTCTCTTGGGTGGAGAAAATGTGGAGCCAGTGCCCATAGAAAATAAACTAACAGAATCACCTTATATTAGCCAATGTATGGTGGTAGGTCAAGATCAAAAGAACTTAGGAGCCCTCATTGTTCCAGACTTTGAGAAACTCAAAGAGTGGTGTTCTGCAAATGGAATTAGTGACACAGATCATGCAAAATTAGTTGAAAATCCCAAAGTAATTGAGCTTTATAAAAAAGAAATCCGAGAGCTCAATAGTGCTAAAAATGGTTTTAAATCTTTTGAGCAAGTGACTCCATTCGTACTGATTACCAAGCCGTTTGAGGTTGGAGATGAAATGACTAACCTTATGAAACTCAAACGTCACGTGATAACTGAAAAATATAAAGATAAAATTGCTGCAATGTATAAGTAAAACTTCTTAAGGTGCCCACTTTTTTAGTGGGCTTTATTCAATTTGATTTTTAAGTTCCTTCAATCTTTCTCAAAATGTAAATTGATTCTTTTTCCACTTACTTATTTGTATCGTTTCTTCTTTTTTTTAGATCAAACTTTTACAAAAAAAAAAGAAATTCCAAAATCTATTCTTATTAGTATAGGAAATCTTTCGGTTGGTGGAACAGGAAAAACTCCCTTTACTATTTTTTTAATTGAATTTTTACGTTGCGTGACAGAGCTTCCAGTTTGTGTTTTAAGTAGAGGATACAAAGGCATAAATTCAAACAAAGGTATGAGAGTAGAATTAGACTCTATTTCAAAACTATGTGGAGATGAACCCCTCTTAATTAAAAAATCTCATCCAAATGTGGAAGTAATTATTGGAAAAAATCGTTACGAAAGTTTTTTGAGATACAGCAATTTTATAGATCAAAAAAAAATTATTTTGTTAGATGATGGATTTCAACATCATGCATTAAAAAGAAATTATGATTTCGTTTTAATTGATTCTAGTTCTCTTTTGGGGAATGGCTATACTCTGCCTTATGGTTTGCTTAGAGAACCTATTGATTCTGTTAAGCGAGCTCATTCGATTGTATTTACTAAATATTCACAAAATTATTCTGAACAAGTTGAAAATTTGAAAGCAAAACTTATCCCAATCAATCCAAGTCTAAAATTTTTTTATATGTATTTTACTCCAATGTATTTAAAAAACCGAGATGGGCATATTGTAGAAATTCAAAGATTAAAGGGAAAAGCTTTATGTGTGTTTTCGGGGATTGGAAACTTTCAAAGTTTAAAAAATACAATTCAAAGTTTTGAGCCATCCGAAGTAAAATATATCACTTTTCCTGATCACTATTTTTTTTCTCAAGAAGAAGTAGATGATATAATACAAGCAAACTTAGATAAACAGGTTGTTTGCACAGAAAAAGACTTTGTAAAATTTTTACCTTGGATTTTTAATCAAAAAATCTATGAAAAAATTTACTTTTTAGTTATGCAAACCAAACTTGAACCAGAAAATCTATTTAAAATGGAACTCCAAGCATTATTACAAAGGTTTTCTTGATTCTTGTGTTAATATTGAAAAGCTCAAATTTCAAGGGAGATATAACTTCTATAAAACTCAAAAATTCAATTCGAATGTATTTATTTTTTTGTAGAAAAATTTATCCCTTCTTTAAACTTTAAGTAAAACGCTTACTTGGAGTTACTCGCATGGCAAAGAAAGAAAAATCTCTTACTCCTAAGGATTATATCTTAGCTTGGACTAAAGAGCCTTTTTCAAATGAAATTAGGGAAGAAGCACAGCATATTTTAGAAAGATATGAAAAAGGAGAGTCTGGAACAGAAATAGAAGCTTATACTATTCCTCTTGAATTTGGAACGGGTGGAATTCGAGGGATAATTGGAAATGGAATTGGTAGAATGAACGACTATACTGTTGGTCGCGCTGCGCTTGGATTTTGTAGATATTTGCTTAAAAAACATGGAAAGGCTACTATTGTAGTTGCTTATGATTCTAGAAGAAAATCTAAAGAATTTGCAGAAGTTACAGCAGGTATTGCTGCAAGACTTGGAGTAAAAGTGAAAATCTTTCCCAAGGTTGCGCCAACACCATTATTGTCGTTTGCGGTGCGTCATTTAAAGGCTCAAGGTGGGGTTGTAATTACTGCCTCTCACAATCCTCCCCAGTACAATGGTTTTAAGGCTTACCTTGCAGATGGTGGACAACTTGTTGCTCCTGATGACGAAAAAATTATTTCAGCAATTAATTCTATTACGGATTGGAACGAAATTCAACTTTTAAGCAAAAAAGATAAATTATATCAAAAATTTGTTTCAGAGGTAGACAAATCGGTTTTTGAGACGTACAAGAAAAAAGTTTTAGAATCTCCTATTTATAATCCCGAGATTTCTAAATCTTCTAGAGGAAAGTTAACTGTGATTTATTCTCCTTTGCATGGGACAGGTGGGGAATACATGAAAAGCCTTTTAAAGGATGCAGGATATAAAAATATTTTCTTGGTTCCAGAACAAGAAAAACCAAATGGAGAATTTCCTACTGTAAAATTTCCAAATCCTGAAGAAAAAGAGGCTTTGACGTTATGTGAAAAGTATGCTCATGAAAAAAATGCTGAAATCTTCATAGCCTCCGATCCCGATGGGGATAGGCTTGGAATGGGAATTAAAAATTCAAATGGAGAATATGTCTTACTCAATGGAAATCAAATTGGAAGTATTCTTTGTGCTTACCTTGCTGAAAAAGTGTCAAGCGTTCCTAAGCCTAAGTATGAATATTTAATCTGTAAGACAATTGTTACTACGGATTTGCAAGAAAACATTGCGAAGACAAATAAAATCCAAATCAAAAATGTCTTAACAGGATTTAAGTTTATTGCTAATGAGATGAACAAAATTGAAAAAGATAAAAAGAAAAAATTTCTTTTTGGTGGAGAAGAATCTTATGGTTATTTACCTGTAGATTTTTTACGAGATAAAGACTCTCTTTCTTCTGCGTTACTTTTGCTTGAAGTTTTGTTGGATAAAAAAGATTTACTTGGATATTTGGATGAAATTTATTTAAAGTATGGACTTTTCTTGGAATCTTTAAAATCCATCAATCTAGAGGGAGAATCGGGTAAACAAAAAATTAACAATAGTTTAGATACCTTACGTTCCAAGTCCTGGGTGGGCACTAGAGTTGGAAAACGTGAAGTGATTGGGCTCATTGATTATAAACAAAAACAAGTTCAGGGAAAAATTAAAACTAGTGTGTTCAGTGGGCTTCCTTCTTCGAATGTAATCCAAATGGTGCTTTCTGGAAATGCAAAACTTACTATTCGTCCTTCTGGAACAGAGCCTAAAGTAAAAATTTATTCTTCTTTTCAGTCTCTCACACATCCAGAAACCAAGGCAGATATTCCACATTTAAAAGAAGAACTCAAAGCAGAAATACTTGAAGCCGAGAAACTCTTTTTAAAAATGGCAAACTTAGAGAGTGAATGATAAGTTGACAAAGTCACGTTTTTCAGAAATTCAGGCTAAAACAGATAAATATATCTTAGGAAATTACTCCCGCTATCCTGCATGTTTTGAATATGGAGTGGGAGACTATCTTTTTGATGTAGAAGGCAAGCAATACATTGATTTTCAATGCGGGATTGCAGTCACAAATCTAGGTCATGCAGAAGCAGATATCATAGACAGTTTGCGTGAACAGGCAGATAGACTTTTTCATACATCGAATTTATTTTATTCCAGAGAGCAAGCAGAACTTGCAGAAGTTCTTATTGAAAATAGTTTTTCTGGAAAAGTTTTCTTTTGCAACTCAGGCACGGAAGCAAACGAAGCCGCCTTTAAGTTAGTTCGTAAATATGCTGTTATGAGTGGAATTCCTAATCCTGTAGTTTTAACTTTAAAAGGAAGTTTTCATGGCCGCACGTTTGGTGCAATGTGTCTTACAGGACAAGCAAAAATTCGTGAAGGATTTGGAGAGCTAATTACAGGTATTGACTACATTCAAGAAAATGATACCATTCATTTAGAAACCATGTTTGAGAAATATAAGGGAAGAGTTGCGGGAGTTTTTGTAGAACCTATTTTAGGAGAATATGGAGTTATTCCTTTAGAAGAAAATTTTTTAAATAAACTTCGCAAGCTTACAGAACAAGAGAAAAGTATTTTAGTTTTCGATGAAATCCAAACTGGAATTGGTAGAACAGGAAAACTTTTTTGTTTCCAACATTTTAACTTTGCACCTGACGTAATGACTTTAGCTAAAGGATTAGGAAATGGGTTTCCTATTGGGGCTGTTGTAATTGGGGATAAGTTCATAAATTATTTACCAACAGGAGCGCATGGTTCCACTTTTGGTGGAAATCACCTAGCAACAAGAGTAGCTTATGAAACGTTACGCGTCATTTTAACAAGAAACATTTTAGCAAATGTTCCAGCTCTTTCTGAATATATTGTAAGAAGACTAAAAGTCATTCAATCTAAATATCCAAAACTTATAAAAGAAATTCGAGGTCGTGGACTTCATATTGGAGTTGAATGTACACAAGCAACAAGACCAATTGTTTTGAAATGTCTAGATAGAGGTCTTATTTTGAATTCTACGAACGAACGTTTTATTCGTATTATGCCACCACTCAATACAAGTATTGAAAGAATCCATGAGGCAATGGAAATTTTTGAGCAAGTTTTAGGAGAATTTAATTCATGAACAAACAAATTGCAGTTTTAGCAGGGGATGGAATAGGTCCTGAAGTAATGAGGGTTGCTTTAAGAGTAATGAAAAAAGCGTTAGGTGACAAAGTAAAAGATTTTCAATTTAAAGAAGCTCTAGTAGGTGGTGCTGCAATTGATGCAACAGGTAAGCCTTTACCACAAGAGACTTTGACGTTATGTGAAAATTCTGGTGCAATTCTCTTTGGATCTGTAGGAGGTCCTAAGTGGGAAAATTTGCCTCCTGATTTGCAACCAGAAAGGGGAGCACTTCTGCCACTTCGTAAACATTTTGATTTATTTGCTAACTTACGACCTGCTATTATTTATAAAGAGTTGCGTGGTGCCTCTCCTATTAAAGAAGAAATCATTGGAGAAGGACTTGACATTTTAATTATTCGGGAGCTTACAAGTGGAATCTACTTTGGACAACCTAAAGGAAGGCAGGGCAGTGGGTTAGAGGAGTTTGCCTTTGATACAATGAAATACTCTCGCAAAGAAATTCAACGTATAGCAAAGGTTGCTTTTGAATCGGCACGCAAACGCCGTAAAAAAGTAACAAGCATTGACAAGGCAAATGTACTTACTACATCAGTCTTTTGGCGGGAAGTAGTTACCGAACTTCATAAAGAATATTCAGATATAGAACTCAATCATTTATATGTAGACAATGCTGCTATGCAACTTGTAATAAGACCTTCTCAGTTTGATGTAGTTTTATGTGAAAACATGTTTGGGGATATCCTTTCTGATGAGGCTTCCGTAATTACAGGTTCAATTGGAATGCTCCCTTCTGCTTCCTTGTCAGAGTCTGGGTTTGGGTTGTATGAGCCTTCTGGTGGGTCAGCTCCCGATATTGCAGGGAAAGGTATAGCCAATCCAATTGCACAAATTTTGTCTGCGGCACTTCTTTTACGTTATTCTTATAACATGGAAACAGAGGCTACAAAGATTGAAAATGCTGTGAGAAATGTCATAAAAAATGGTTTACGAACAAGAGATATTGCCGAAAAGGATTCTAAGATCCTGTCTACTGAAGAAATGGGAGATGCAATCGAAAAGGAGTTAGAATAAGACTATGCCACAATTATATCAACCACAAGGAATTTCTCCATCAGGTAGGCCTTATACTGTTTTAATTGCAGAACCTTCTAAGTTTCAGTCCAAACAACTACAACAGATTTTAGAATCGGAAGGCTATAAAATCATTGGAGTGGCAGAGGATGGTAAGCAACTTATGGACATGTACAAAGAGAATAAACAAGTGGATCTTATCATTATGGAAGTTTGCATGCCCGTAATTGATGGTTATGCTGCTTTTTGGGATTTAAAAGAGGCAAGCCCTATTTTACCAAAAATATTTTTTATTTCTGAGGAAAATTCTCCCGGAGTTATAAAAAGTCTTTTAGAGAATGGCGCAGTAGATTATTATGTAAAACCCATTAAGCGTGAAAAAATTTTAG
>CALDSP010000185.1 GCA_937924465.1 uncultured Leptospiraceae bacterium | reverse complement strand
TGTATTTCGATGAAACGTAAAAAAAATCTAGAAAGAGCATCTCTATTCAATTCATTTTGATAGTCTTCTAGCCAAAGGGTCATTTGTGTGTTTTGGTAAATAGGATTGGAAAGTCTTTGATCTTGTACAATTCCTGTGCATCTAGCTGCCATACCTACAAATCCATTTTGAAGAACATCTTGCCTTGTAATTTTTCCACAAAATTCTAATCTTTCTCGAAAAGTAGTAGAGTTGTACGCTCTATAAAATTGTTTTTCAATTCTGTTAAAAGAAAGTCTAAGATTTTTTAAGATAGAGGCAATATCGTCAACAGCTAGTTTGTCGTTCAGTCTTATTTCTCCCGGATAAATTGTTCCTTTCCCAAATCGAGAACCTGTTAAAGTTTCCATTGCTCCTAAAGCAATTCCTCTATCTGTAGAACAAAGTCCATGCAAAGGATAATATCCTATATCTGCGGCAATAGCTCCTAAGTCAGCAATATGAACTGCTATTCTTTCAATTTCTAATAATATACAACGAAAAAGTTCTATTTCTTCTGGAACTTCTATTTGCATGGCTTGTTCAAAGCAATGAGAGAATGCAATTGCATAAGAAATGGTAGAATCGGAAGCAATGCTTTCAGCAATAGGCAAAGCCTCTATTGGGGTTTTGTTTTGTAGTAATTTTAAAACTCCTCTGTGTTGAAATCCTAGTCGAATATGAAGAGTTTGGATAATTTCTCCCGTTACATAAAATCTAAAATGACCCGGTTCAATAATTCCTGCATGAATAGGTCCTACTACATGGGCATAACTTCTTTCATCAACTGGAACCTTCATTCCCCTGTAGTTAAGATTTTTTAAGTTTCCTTTGGAATCTACCGCAACGAATAAATCTCTTTCTCTAGGAGGTATGGTTTTATAATTTAAAATTTTTGTATAATCTTCTATTTCTTCACTTTCCATACCAAGACTATGCCTAAGTAACCAAATTGGATATTTTGGGTTGCTAACCAAATCTAAAACTTGAGCATGAAGGGGAGGATCCATTAGAATTTTGGTTGCAGATTGAGTGAAAGAGTAAAATTCACTTGTTCTAGAAAGTTGAAAAATTCCAGTAATTGCATTATACGAAAGTGCTTTAATTTTCATAAAAATAAACCTTTACTTAGTAGATAATAGCTATATTGAGCAACAGCTAAACCTAATATAAGCATTATAGAAGCTAAGAGAATCCGAATGGAAATAAATTTTTTGTATTCTGGTCTAAAAGAAGAATTTTCAAAATTTAATATAGGAAGAGTTTTAGATAAAAGTAGTCCAAAGAATATTACCGAAAAAATTGGAATTACAAAAAACCAATAAATATTTTTTGATATTGCTTCTTTGATTATAAGCAAATCTGATAAAAACAAAGGAGATACTGGAAGAGAAAATGCCATAAATATTGCTAGAAAAAAGAATAACTTAGTCAATGGATGAATTCCATTTTCATAATCAAACTCATCAATATTTCTACTAGAAACTTCTAAACGTAAAATTCCCATGGCTCCAAAAATTAAAGGTTTCACAACTAAGATTCCAGCAAGTGATAAATAAAAAATTTCTTCTTTTGGATGAACCCATAAAATTGCTCCTAAAAAACCATTATGGAAAAGAGCTACAAGGGAAGTAATCTTTCGAATGTCTTTTAAATGATATATAAGAACTATAGAGTAAAGCATTGTTCCTATACTCATAAATATTAGTAAATTTTTTGCAGAGAAATGTCCAGTTTCAAAAATAGAGTCAATTTCTAAAACAGGACGCAAAGCAAATGCTATGGATACTGGAATGAAAGAGGCGAACAAAGCAGAAATTTGGCTTGGACTTTCTGAATAAGTGTCTACAACCCAATATTGATTTGGAAAAAGCCCAAGTTTAACAGAGTATCCTAATACAATCATCCATAAACTAATTTCTAGAAGTGGTCCGTGAGCCTCGCGGGCCCTTGCTAATATATCTAAAATATTCATAGATTGTATTGTATGAACTGAATAAGAAAGAAAAATAAGTCCTAAAAAAGCAATTCCCATTCCAAAAGAATTTACTAACAAAAACTTCCATGCAACTGTAATTGCTTTTTCATTGTCACTCATAGAAATAAGAAGAGCTCCAAATAAAGTACAAGCCTCAATTAAAACCCATTGAGTTGCAAAATCATTCATGTACCAAGATAAAATTAAAGAAACAGAAAACAACAAAACTAAAAAAGACCATCTTGAAACTCTAGCTTTACTCTTTGTAAAAGCGGTTAAAATATTGATAAGTATATTCAAAAAAACTAATATACCAAGTACAGTTAGAAAATATAAATTCATGATCTTAACTCCTTTTTATCAGGTCTAACTCGTAGTTGCAGTGAGCCTGCTGCTACAATTACTAAAACTGCATCTAAGAAAGATATTGCTTCTGTTCCAAGTGGAAGTCCTTTTTGTAAAATGAGAGTTAATAAGAATATTCCATTTTCGAATATAACAAAACCAGTAATAATAGCAACCCAATTGCGGCGAACAAGAAAGGTAATTACTCCTGTATAAATTACTAAAAATACATACATTAAACTAATGTGATCTACTGAAACAGGAATGTCTTGAAATGTTTTAGAGATTTTTAGAGAGATTGCAATTCCAGGTAAAAACAAAAGCAATATTAATAAATAACCAAAACGCGGATTTGTACTCTCGGGCATGTACATTTTTTTGACTATATAAAAGAGAATGAAAGGATTTAAGAATGTTTTAAATGCTAGTATCAATAAAATTAATATCCAACTATGAAAACTTCCAAACTCTTCTAGTTGAAATACTGGTCCAATTAAACAAATTCCTTGAAAACTAACGTAAAGAATGATTCTTCTAAGTCGATTTTCAAGCAATATCAAGATAGCAAATAATAAGATAAAGAGATATATTAAATCAAATATCATAGTTTAACCAAAGTTCCTAGGACTAAAATAAATAAATACGTAAGCCCCATGATTTCTGGAACGTACTTCCATTTGCGTCGAATGCTAAAAGATTCCCAAAAACCAATAAAAAAACAAATAAAAATAGTAGTGCAAAAAACAATTATGTCGTTTACGTAAGCTTTCTGACTTGAGAAAAATTTAGAATGCTCCATAGCTAGCTTTATAAGAAATGCTAGAAAAGCAGAAAGTTTGAATTGATAGCTTAGTTCAAATAAAGCAAAAGTTCTTCCTGATGCCTCCAGTAACATTGCTTCATGAACCATGGTAAGTTCAAGATGGGTCCGAGGATCATCAAATGGAGGTTTTAGGAGTTCTCCTAAGAAAACAACAAAAGTAGCACTCAAAAACAAAAATCCAAACGCCAAACTAACCCAAGAATCATCCACTACAATAGCAGATTGAGCAATTAAAATAATTAAAATAAGAATAGGCTCTGAAGCTAGAGAAATTAGAATCTCACGAGAAGTTCCTAAACCTCCAAAAGAGGTTCCTGTTTCCATAGCAAATCCTGTAATAGAGATTCTTTGAAGCATAAGCAAAAAGGGAATCGCAATAAATGGGATCCATTCGAAAACAACAATACTCCAAATTAGAGTGGAAGTAAAGATACTAATCCATGGAGCAATCTCCGCGAATATTCCAGAATAATATCCATCTACCGGTTGTTTTTGAAATGCTCTCCAAATATCAAAGATGGGTTGTAGGAGAGGAGGACCCTTTCTTCCTTGTGCTTTTGCGCGAATTTTTCTAATAATTCCAGAGGCAAGTAGAGGAACTAAGAGAAAAACAAAGCTATGAAAGATGAAGGTAAAAATTTTCTCTAACATGTTCATAATCCACTAAAAAGAATTACAATAGCAATGGCAAACAAAAGAGATAAAGCAGAGATAAACAAGTAAGTGCTAAGCTCCGCTTCTTTTGTAAATTCAACCCATCCACGTGTCTTTTGAAAGACATATCGAATAAGAGAAAATAGAAAAAAATCAATCTTTGAATCTCCATTTTCATAGTTCATATAACGCCCAAAAGAGTCGTATAAAGGATCGGAAATCACAGAGGCCGGAATAGAAACATCAGTTTCTTTATAGTTACTCCCACAATCCCAAGTTACACGTTTGGTAATTTTTCCACTAACAAAATAATATATGAAAACCAAAAAAGAAAAACTTATTAAAGATAGAATTCCCGCTTTGTCAAACCAATTCTTTAGAATATCTGGGGGATGAATAAAACTGATATAATTGGAACTCAATATCCAAAAAAGCACAGGAAGAATAAAAATAGACAACCCTAGAAGTTCTAGGGTTGTCGAAACTGTTTTATTAGGAGTGGAAGCAGAATTATAATTCCTAGGAATAGAAAGAATTAAAGAAAGGTATAGTCGCAGATGGCTTGCAGCTCCAAAGGTAAGTCCAATACTAATAAATATTAAAGAAGGAAGTATAAAAACTGATTGAGAAATGGGTAGATCTAAAAGAAGAGAAGCTAAATACAAAAAAGTGCCTTCAGAGAGAAATCCTAAAGTACCAGGGACAGCACAAAAGCTTAAAGTTCCAATCGTGCTTGCAAGAAAACTAAGTTCAGAGATTCTTCCGAAACCTTTAGCTAAGTTTAAAGAGGTAGTGCCAGCTACTTTTACTATATATCCGAAAGAGAGAAATTGGAACACTTTAGAAATGGAGTGATGCACTAGGGCTAGGAAAAAAAGAAACAAAAAAGCATTTCGAATAAGTTGGTATTCCATTCCCAGTGAATAGAAATAAGAATAAAGAAATAACAAAAGCCAAATTAAATTCATGTTCTCAACGGTACTGTAGGCAAGAGATTTTTTTATGTCATGATTAAAGAAGGATGTAATACCCCCTAAAAATACGCCTAATCCTGCAACTAAAATAAGAACTTGAAGTAGAAAAACGTTCTGCTGTAGAAATTGTGCATTCCTAAAAAATAGTAAAATTGGTAAATTCACAAGAAGTCCGGAATACACTGCAGAACCATGGGAAGGAGGGCCAGAGTGGGCTTCGGGTAACCACGAATGGAGTCCTGAAAAGGCTGATTTTAGTAAAATTCCAATTAAAAAACAATAATTTCCTACTTCACTATTTTCTGGGGAAAAGACCCAAAATTCTAAAAAGATCATAGAGGCTCCACTAGCAACAAAAAGTGCCACTATGCTAGAAAGAGCTTTTTTACTAAGTTTACCTCCCATGAAGATAAAAACTGTACTTATAGTAGAAAGTTCCCAAAAAAACAAAAGCCAAAGACTCTTTTCTGATAAATAAACCCCACTCAAGCTAAAAAAAAGAATAGAGTAACCCAAATAGATAAGGCTTTGGCTTTTCTTCTCATAACCTTTAACATAGAAAAAAAGAAAGAAGCCCAAGAATGTCTGCAAGAATAAACCTATCAGAATAGAAATATTTAGAATTCCATAATCCACTTTTGCAAACAAAGGTGGTATAAGAAGAGAAAGAAAATATGAAAGCTTAACTAGTATTAACTTCATTCAATATCCTGAGCTTAAAGTAATTGTATTTTACAAAAAAAATTTACTTCAAAATAAAGGGGCCGGGGGAGGAATACTATAATAATGAAAAATAAGAAACGATTTTATGGAAAAAGTTACTATCTCAATGATATGAAAAAACCGTAAATTGATTTGTAAATCTAAATTCAATAAATGAGAAATAAAGTAGTTTTTTTCTACTTCTTCTGAATTTTCAAAACAGTCTAGTAAAGAGGCATCAATTGCTTTGTAAAGAAAATTTATATGAGTAAAATGAGAATAACTTGCTTCTAAATCTTTTGGGAATGGACAAAGGAAGCCAACCAAAATAACTAGGGAAGTAATTTGTGTGAACCAAATTCTAAATATTGGTTGGCTTTGAACCATGTATTTCATTTTTTATATTTATAAAAAGCTGTCAAACAAATTATGAAAAAAATCTTACTTTTTTTAAAATATGGAGATTGGGAAGAAAACTCGTATTATAGATATTTTCAGTATTTTAATATACTCAATCAATCCGGTTTTGAGGTAAAGGCATATCCTTTTTTTTCAAGGAAGATTGAAAAAACTTATTTTCACTACGGAAAAATAAATTTATTACAAA
>CALDSP010000184.1 GCA_937924465.1 uncultured Leptospiraceae bacterium | reverse complement strand
TTTTTCTTCATCTAAAACTTTTGATCCTTGCACCAATCGGACTTTGACTCTTTTTCCATAGGAAATTCCTTTTTTATCAATAGTATCGAACTTTAAAACTAGTCCTTGTAAAAAAAATGAGTCTAAAATAAAACCCATTACTCTTGAACCAAGTTGGATAGAAAAATCACAGCTACTAAAACTAGGATATTTTTCAGGAGAGTCATCATTTACCTTACAAAGCTCTTTATAAATTTGAGAATTGTTAGCAATCAACTCTACAGAAAAAATTCCTTTGTTTAAATCTTTAGGCTCAAAGTTACTAATTTTAATAATTTTTTCTTCCTCAGAATATACACCTAACGCAAAAAACAAAAAAGAAAATAAAATTAAAATTCTAAATATGGTTTTCATAATTTATTCTTTTGAAGTTAAAGAATAGCCTAACTCTCAAGTTCTTCTAAAATATCTTTTAAAAAAGTATATACTATTGCAAGTAATAAAGAAATTATGAATTTAATTTATGAAAAAATTTTTCTTATTTGCTTTAGTGTTTTTTTTAGTTCTCTTCAATTATAAAGTAGAAAAAATTTATACACCTTACTTAGAAAAATCTAGTTTTGTATGGGAAATTTTAAAAAATAAAAGACCAAATCAAAAAAATATTGATTTACTCATTTTAGGAGATAGCCAAATTTTAAGTGGAGTTCATCCAAAACTTTTAGAAATTGCTGCTACTCAAAAAAGAAAATTTTTGACTTATTTTTATTATCCAAGACCTTCCGAACAATTGGAGGGAATTTATCATTTTTTATTAAGATATGTAGAAACTAAAAAAATTCAACCTAAACTTGTAGTTTGGAATTTGTCCCCTATTCATTTTACTAAGAATGGACTTATGGACTCAAATAAGAAATTGTTTCAAGAAAGAGAAGTTTTTACTCATTATGTAATTTTGAATTCTAATATTAGAAATTTTTATTTCCCTAAAGAAATTGATGTTTTACGTTATGTGCTAATGAATATTTTTCCATTCATAAAGGTTTCTTCTTTACTGAACTCAGAATTTGGTTTTATTCCAAATAGCTTAAATTTAAATTTGCAATCTCAAAATTTAAAAGAATATTTAGCTCACAATCCTTTTGAATCTTTGGAAAAAAATTTTAAAAGAAATCAAAAAATTTTACAATCTATGCAAGAAAATTTTGGATATGTGGATTGGAATTTGGAAGAAAACACAGAACAAATAGAATGTTTTCAAAGTTCTTTTCGTGTTCCTTCAGAAGCAAGGCTAGCTTATTCTATTCCAAGAAATTCAGCTTATGAAACTTTAAAAAAAATTGTAATACTTTTAAAAGAGAAAAATATTTCTTTTCAAATCTTACAAATTCCTTTTTCCCCTAGCTCCGAAAAAATCTTCAAAAATGACTCTTTGGAATCTCCCTTTGGAAAAATTTTATTGCAATGGGAAAAAGACTTCCCCAATGAAAAATGGCTTATTTTAAACTTAGAAGAAAAAGAGTATGGGGATTATGTGCATCCTAATTTTTGTGGTGCAAAAAAAATTACTCAATATTTACTGGAAGTAATTCTGCAAAAGGAGTTTTGAAATGAAACTAATTCTCCTTGCTAAAAGTTCAATTCAAACTACTGAAATTATTTTTTATGCATCTATGATTTTCTCTATTCTTATTTTACTTATGCTCCTTATACCAATAGCCTTTGGAGATAAAAAAAAGCAAGAGTCAAAAAAGACAACTTTTAAACCCAAAGAAAAAGGTGTAAAAAAAACTGAACAAGAAAAAGACATAATAGAAATTTTTGATTATTTAGGCACAAAAATTATTCATGAAAATGAAACTTACACTGTAAATGATCAGGGTAAAATTAGTATATATAATTCTTGGAATGAACTTCCATTAAAATACCAAAAAATGGTTAAGGAATTAGATAATCGCTCTCAAAAAAAAGGAACAGATAGTTATTTTTTAGAAACTATCAATGGAGTTTATCATCTTACTTTTCCAGATGGCACTCAAAAGAAATATAAAAATTTAAACGACATACCCCAATATATTCGAAAAACAATTGGTAGATAACACACTTAGTGTGAACAACTTTAATGATATTCACTCTAATTCTTGAAATAAATACTTTTCATTTTGATTTTCTTTTGATTGAAAAGGAATTGGATATTCTCCACTAAAACAAGCATAGCATTGAGTATTTTTTTCTCTTGTCTCATGAACTGCATCTAGCATAGCATCTATTGGCAAGTAAGCTAAGCTATCTACTCTTAAATATTTTTTAATTTCTTCTATAGTATGAGTAGCCGCAATCAATTCTTTATGAGTAGGAATATCAATTCCATAATAACAAGGAGATATAGTAGGAGGTGCAGAAATTCTCATATGAATTTCTTTTGCTCCTACATTGCGAATCATTTTAATAATCTTACGACTAGTTGTGCCTCTCATAATAGAATCATCTACAATAATGACTTTTTTTCCCTCTACAGCATCGCGCACAACGTTGTATTTGATTTTTGCTCCAAAGTCTCGAATTTTTTGATCTGGTTCAATAAATGTCCTTCCTATGTAATGAGAGCGAATTAGTCCTGTAGCATAAGGGATTTTAGAAGTGTGAGAATATCCTAAGGCTGCTACATTTGCAGAATCCGGAACAGAAATTACAACATCAGCATCTACAGGAGCAACAGAAGCAAGTTTAGCACCTAACGCTTTTCTTATTTTATAAACAGATTTTCCAAAAATATATGAATCAGGTCTTGAAAAATATATAAATTCAAAAATACACAAGGTTGGCTTACGTTTTTGAAAAGGATAGTAAGAACGAATTCCATAGCGATCTACTACCACCATTTCTCCAGGCTCAACATCACGAATGTATTTTGCATCTGTAATATCAAAAGCACAAGTCTCTGATGCAAATAAAATACTTCCATCGGATCTTTCTCCCATTACTAATGGTCTAAAACCATTTGGATCTCTTACGGCAATCAAAAATTTGTTTGTCAAAGCAACTAAAGAATAAGCTCCTTCCACCTGACGTAAAGAGTCAGCAAGAGAAGTTAAAACATCTCCTGAACGAGAACGAGCCATTAAGTGAACTATGACTTCCGTGTCAATAGTGGTTTGAAAAATACTTCCTTCCTGTTCTAACTTTTGGCGAATTTCATAGGAATTCACTAAATTTCCATTGTGAGCAAGGGCAATAGCCCCAAAATGTGATTCTACTCTAAGCGGCTGGGCATTTCTTAAGAAACTAGCCCCTGTAGTAGAGTAACGATTGTGGCCTATTGCGGCTGTTCCCTGCAAGGCTTTTAATTTATCTTGATCAAATACATTTGCAACAAGCCCCATCCCTGCAAATCTGTACAAGTGTTCCCCATCAGTAGAAACAATCCCCGCTGACTCTTGCCCTCTATGTTGCATGGAATACAAACCTAGATAAGTGTAGTTTGCCGCCTCCGGAGAATTGTAAATTCCAAAAATTGCACATTCTTCTTTTGGTTTGTCATTTTCTGCGTTTATAAAAGATTGGCTATAATTTGGAAATTTCAGAAATTTCGAATTCATTAAGGACATATTTCAATTAATTCATAAACATGCAAACTAATTCTGAGTATATTTATATTGATAATAAAAAAGCCTTAGAATTGGCTTGTGTATTTATGTACAATTCTAATTCTTTAGGAGTGGATACAGAATCCTCTAGTTTTTATACTTATTATTCTAAGGTCTGTTTAATCCAAGTTAGTTGTAAAGATAAAAATTATTTAATTGATCCTTTGTCAAAGATTTCTCTAAAACCATTAGAAGAGATATTCTTTAATCCCAAAATCCTGAAAGTCTTTCATTCAGCTACAGATGACATAAAAGCTCTAAAAAGAGATTTTGGATTCTCCTTTCAAAATATTGCAGATACAATGTATTCTTCTAAACTTTTAGGTTTTGAACATAACTCTTTGAATTATATTGTTGAAAAATACTTTCAAGTAAAGCTTTCTAAAACAGAACAAAAATCCAATTGGGCAAAAAGACCTTTAGATAAACAACAACTCAAATATGCGGCTTTAGATACTGTTTATTTGTGCCGTATTTGGGAAAAAATGAAACAAGAACTAGAAGAGAATGAACTCTTAGAAGAAGCTCTTTCTGAATTTGAAAAAATGACTCAAGAAATCTACCATGGTAGAGAAACAAAAAACGAAAACCATTGGTATAAATTTCAAAATATCTTACAATACACTCCCGAACAAAGAAGAAAAATTCATGATCTTTTGAAATACAGAGAAGAAAAAGCAAGAAAAATCAACAAAGCTCCTTTTCGAATTTTTAATACACAAATCATCCATAATCTTGTAACCTGTGAAATCTTAAATGAAGAAACTATATCAAAATACATTCACAATAAAAAAGATATCCAAGAAGTTTTACACATTCTACAAAACCCAAGTGGACCTCCATTAGAAAAATCTGATATTCCAAAATATGATTATGGAATTTCACCCAACGTAAAAGCAAAATTAGTTTTACTACGAAAGTGGAGATCAAAAATTATTCAAAAGCGGAAGATTCATCATACAATGATTATCTCCAATCGACAAATGCTTCAACTAATTCAGAACCCTCCTAAAGATTTAGAAGAATTAGAAAAAACCAATATCATGTCTAAATGGAAAGTCCAGAACTATGGACCAAGTTTATTAAAAGCTTTAAACAATGAACCCTATGAAAATTTAATTGCTCATTTAAAACCTATTCGAGTTCAACAAAAAAATGATACTCAATCAAAAGAAACTTTGTTTCATTCCAACCTCTGAATTATTTGATCCACATCCCGAACTGAAAGCAAAGAAATCAGCAGTGATTATCCCAATTTTTCAAAAAGAAAAAAAGGATCATATCATCCTCATTAAAAGAAGTTCCCATTTACCATCTCATCCCGGACAATTAGCTTTTCCTGGAGGTGTACATTCTAAACAAGATCTATCTTTAGAAGAAACAGCCCTTAGAGAGTGGGAAGAAGAAGTAGGGACAAATCGCAATTCTTTGAAACTCATTGCACCCTATAGACCCACCCATACTTTTACAGGATTTTTAATTTTTCCTTTTTTTGCAGAATATATTGGAAATTTTCATTTTAAGCCTTGCATGAAAGAAGTTGAAAAAATCATTTTTTTAGATTTAGAGGAGTTATGGATCAAACCTTTCTATGCTATTCAAAGCCCTAGAAATTCTAATTATTTGATTTATTACTGGGATTTGGGAGAGGAATTATTGTGGGGAGCTACAGCCTATTTAATTTTTCAATTTATAGGAGAATTGGGAGGCTTTTCAAGAAAGCCCAAACTAGTCAAACCAAATTTAGAAAATTCACCATTTTTAGACGTAAAAAAAATTTAAATTTTTCTGAAAGTTTCAATAAAAATAACTATACATTTCTTTTCTATTCAAAGAAATTAACAAGAAAGAAAGTATTTTGTCTATCTAAGGAATAAAATAATGAAAATAGTAAGGATTTCGTGTTTGTGCAAGTTTTTTGAAACTTTTCAAACACTTCTATTTTAGGAGATAATCATGAAAAAACGAGA
>CALDSP010000183.1 GCA_937924465.1 uncultured Leptospiraceae bacterium | reverse complement strand
TACTAACAGCAATTACAAGCCAATGGAAGACATTTAACTGGGCTTTCTCTTTTTCAGACATTTCCTCTCTCCTTCAAAGCATTTGGGCTCTAACATTTTTTATAAATTCTTTCAAAATTTCAGTACATTTTTTTTGATCTTGTGAATTTTCTTCGATGAGTTTTTGAATCGCTGAACCAATAATTACTCCATCAGCAAATTCAGAAATGGCTTTGGCTTGTTCAGGAGTAGAAATCCCAAATCCACAAACCACTGGAATTTTAAAACTTTTTTGCATCAACTCAACTCTTGCTTTAAGGTCTTCACTCAAATTTTTTCTTTCCCCTGTTACACCATAAGAAGTCACATAATAGATAAATCCTTTAGAAAAATGTTTCATTTCTTTGATGCGTTTTTTTTCAGTAGCCGGAGTCACTAAGTTTATAATGTCAATTTCATGCTTTTGAGCTATTTCGAAAATTTTTTTGTAATCAGGTGTATCAAAGGGTATATCTGGAATTACTACTCCATACACTCCCGATGTGTTTGCTTTATAAAAAAAATTTTCTATTCCAAAATTAACAATCGGATTTAAATAGCTTAAAATTATAAGTGGAACTTCTCTTTTATAAGAGTGAATTTTTTCAATGCAATAAAAAATTTTTTCCATAGAAAAAGGCTCACTTTCAAGAGCTTGTTTATAAGAACGTTGGATGACAGATCCATCTGCGATTGGATCGGAAAATGGAATTCCTAATTCTAAAATATTAGCTCCTCCTTCTAAAATAGCCTTACCCCATTCAATGGAAGATTCATAACTTGGGGCTCCTAAAGAAAAGTAAGGAATAAATAAAGACTTTTCTGTTCTTGCTTGAAAATAATTTTCTAAACGACTCATTGAAATGTTTCTCCAGTAAGTCTTGCAACCTCAGCTACATCTTTGTCTCCTCTTCCCGAAAGACAAATCACAAGACTTTCTTTTTTACTCATATTTTTTGCAAGTTCTTTAGCAAACCAAAAAGCATGAGCCGTTTCTAAGGCGGGAATAATTCCTTCTAATCTACAAACTTCTAAAAAAGCCTCAACAGCTTGTTTGTCGTTCACGCTTTTATATTTTACTCTACCTGTGCTAGCTAGATAAGCATGCTCTGGACCTACTCCGGGGTAATCTAATCCTGCAGAAACAGAATGAGCTGGAACAATTTGTCCATTTTCATCTTGAATAATGAGAGTCTTTGTACCGTGTAAAAATCCAATTTTTCCATGACTAATCGTAGCAGAATGTTCTCCGGGCATTTCTCCTTTTCCCCCTGCCTCTACTCCATAAAGTTCTACTTCTTCATCTTCCAAAAAACCATAAAACATACCAATTGCATTCGAACCTCCTCCCACACATGCAACCACTGCATTTGGGAGTTTTCCTGTAAGACGTTTATGTTGTTTACGAGTTTCTTTTCCAATCACACTTTGGAAATCCCTCACAATCGTAGGAAAAGGATGTGGACCTATAGAAGAACCCACTATATAATGAGTTGTTTTTACGTTAAGTGCCCAATCTCTCATTGCCTCACTAGTGGCATCTTTTAAAGTAGCGGTGCCAGAGCTCACTCCAACAACTTTAGCTCCGAGCATTCTCATACGAATAGCATTTAGTTCTTGACGCCGGAGATCTTCTGTCCCCATATAAACCACAGTTTCAAAACCAAAAAGTGCCCCTACTGTAGCAGTTGCTACTCCATGCTGCCCCGCTCCAGTTTCTGCTATGATTCTTTTTTTACCCATTTCTTTTGTTAGTAAGGCTTGTCCTAGAGTATTGTTAATTTTATGGGCACCTGTATGATTGAGATCTTCTCTTTTAAGATAGATTTGTGCTCCATTCCATTCTTTTGTAAGACGTTCTGCAAAACTCAAAGGAGAAGGTCTTCCTGCATAATTTTTATAATAGTAGTTTAATTCTTTTTGGAAAGACTTTTTATTTTTTAATTTGTAGTAAATTTTTTCCAATTCAAAAAGAGATTCCGTAAGTATCTCTGGCGCGTAACGCCCACCAAATTCTCCAAAGTAACCCTTTTTATAAGCATTTTTCATAATTTAATCCACAAGTTCACGAAAAAGTTTTTCTTTTATTTCTAAAATTTTATTTATTAAATCCTCATTACCAGTATAAGGATAGGAAATTTCTTGCATAGTTTTTCGATTTAAAATAGAAAACTCATTTTTTTCAAAAAAATTTTTTCCAAACGTTAGGCGAATAGGAAAACCAATGAGTTCGGAATCTTTCAATTTAAAGCCTGGTCCTAGGTCTCTATCATCCCAAAGTAATTCAATTCCATTTTGTATTAAATAGTTATAAATACTTTCAATTTTTTCTTTTTCATGAAAATTTTTTGTAATGCTTACCAAGCAAACTTCAAAAGGAGCAATGGAGATAGGCCAGATAATTCCATTTGAATCATTGGATTGTTCAATGACTGTAGCCATAGTGCGGTTTAGTCCAATCCCATAACAACCCATTGTTAAGAGAACTTGTCTCCCCTTTTCATCTAAAACTTTAATATCAAAAGCCTTTGTGTATTTGTCACCTAACTTAAATATATGCCCTACTTCTATTCCTTTTTCTTCATATAGAGAAGAACCACAATTAGGACATGGATCCCCTGTTTTAGCTTTGGAAAAATCCCTATAGTTAATTTGACTTCCAAGTTCAATTGATGGAACAAATCCTTTGAAATGATAATTCTTTTCATTTGCTCCAACAACATAAGCGTTGTTTGCGTCAATCGAAGAATCAAACAAAACTTTAATTTCTTTTTTACTTTCTTTAAACGGACCGCAATATCCAGCTACAATTCCTAAACTTTCACATTCTTGAGAACTTAAGGGTCTAATTAAACTTGTTCCTAAAAAGTTATTGAGTTTAACGTCATTTAACTCTCTATCTCCTCTAAGAAATACAACAACATTCCACTTTTCATCGGCTTTGAGTAAAACTGCTTTGATAGTTTGTGAAGTAGAAATATTAAAAAACTTTGCTATGTCTTCAATACTTTCTAAATTAGGAGTATAGACTTTTTCTAAATCGGATTTTTCTAATACGTTAGGTGCAAAGTCCCAAACTAAAGGTGTTTTTTCAACATTTCCTGAATACCCACAATTCTTACACAAAGTAAGAGTCTCCTCCCCAATAGGAGAAATTACCATAAATTCTTCAGAACCAGATCCTCCCATGTTCCCAGAGTCTGCTTGTACGGGAATTGTCTTAAGTCCACACCTTTGAAAGATTTTTCTATAGGTTAGACGCATAAGTTCATAAGTTTCATCTAAAGACTTGGAATCTATATGAAAAGAATAAGCATCTTTCATAATAAATTCACGAGAACGAATAACTCCAAAACGAGGGCGAATTTCATCTCGAAACTTAGTATGAATTTGGTACACATTTTTAGGTAAATCTTTGTAAGACTTTAGGATTGGCTTTAATACATCGGCAAAGGCTTCTTCATGAGTAGGTCCTAAAGCAAATTCATTTTCATGTCTGTCTTTGAGTCGAAACATTTCTTTACCCATCTTCTCCCAACGTCCACTTTGTTTCCATAAATTGGCATCGGTTAAAATAGGTAGAACAAATTCTAATGCTCCTGCTTTGTTCATTTCTTCTCTTATAATTTGCTCTATTTTTTTAAGTACACGAAAACCCAAAGGTAAGTAATTATAAAGTCCCGCGGAACTTTTTCGAACGAATCCTGCGCGTACCATTAATTTATGAGAAGAAACCACTGCATCAGTAGGATCTTCTTTGGTTGTAGGAAGTATATATTCAGATGCTTTCATAAATCACCGAAAAGGTCTTGTAATATCATAAAACGTTACGTAGAGTGCTAAAGTTAATAAAAAAATAAGTCCTATTCTAAAAATCATATCAATAGCTCTAGGAGAAAGGGGCCTACCTGCTATTGCCTCATACAAATACAAAACAATATGTCCTCCATCGGCAAGAGGAATTGGCAATAAATTTACAATCATAAGAGCTATAGAAATACGAGCAAAAAAATCTAAGTAAGCATGAAGTCCATGTTCCACCACCATACCTGCTGTATGCACAATTCCAACCGGACCTGTTAAATTATCTTTTGGACTTAAAAATCCAGAAAACATGAGCCCAAAAGCACGGAAAGTAGTAGAAATATTTTCATAAATTTTTTTAAAAGCAAAATTTATAGCAGAAATAAAATTTAATCCCTCACTTTGAGGATAGTTCATCTTCATATCAGCTTGAAATCCTAAGAGTCCAATTCTTCGAATTTTAAATTCTGCATGAAAGGGAAGAGCCTTTACTTCCAATTGAATTTGATTTGTTTTTAAAGATTCCAAATAATTGATTAGCTCTGAAAACGTTTCAAAGAATTGATTATTGATTCGAATAGAAGAAAGTTTTTGTTCAATATTTGGTTCATGTGCGGCAATTTGATAAATGGGAACTTTTAAAACGGGATGAGTTACATCTTGAATATTTCGTAATTCTAAGATCACAGAACCTAAAACTGGAATTTTTACTTGTGTCTCTTCTTTGGAAAATGGAGTAAGCAAAGGATGCTTTTTTCGATTTACTTTTAAAGTTACTTCTTTTCCTGAATATTTTCCAAGAATTGTTTGCAACTCTCGGACTGTATGAATTTCTTCATTTTCCACAGAAAGAATTTCATCTCCATCTTTTAAATAGCGAATAGCTCTGCGTTTGAGATTTTGATATTGAAAATTCAATTCTTTAGATGATAAAGAATTTTCTTCTTTTTGAAATAATTTATTTATATAATATTTAAATTGCTCTGCATAAGTAAAATTAACAATTACTCTTCTCTCTGCGGCTGGCTCTATTCCTATACTTGGTCTTCCACTTTCAAAGATTTCTGGATGTAAAGTAACACTTTTTTCCTCTCCATTTCGT
>CALDSP010000182.1 GCA_937924465.1 uncultured Leptospiraceae bacterium | reverse complement strand
TTACTAGTGGCCTTTACATAAAACTTGTTAAGCAGGTCAACCTAGAACTTCAAGAGACAAAAAATACACAAGGTTCCGATGCTTATCTCAATCTTAGAAAAGCAAATAGTGAAACAAATTTACGTGGACTATTTTATCCGTATTATGAAAAACTTTTTTCCAATAGTATGTTTCTTATTGCAGTTTCTCAAAAAATACGAGGAGAAAGGTTAAACTTACTTTCCAAACTAGATCTTACATAAAATTGAAAAGTGGAATTTAATTTTTTTCCTTTTTTAAGCATTGGAAAAGATATATCATATCTTTTGAGATTTCTATTACTTTTTCGTAGTATTTCTCCTCTGCTAAAGTTGTATTGTCAAAAGACTTAGGATCAGTATAAGTAAGTTTAAATCTTTTTTCGGCTCCGTAAACAATAGGACAGTTTTCTGCAGCATCATCACAAACCATAATGGCTGCAAAATGTTCTTTAGGATTTTCTGAATCTTGGTACACTTTTGAAAAACAAATCAGACTTGGGTGTTCTTCACCTACACTGACTTCATATTTTGGATTTGTTTGTTCGTCAAGTTGTTTGATTTGAAACCCAAATTTACGTAAAGCAGCAATTGCGTTTGGGTGAAATGCAGTAGCCTCTGTACCACCAGAGTAAAACTCTATGTGATTGATTTCAAAATAAATAGAGCAAGCATATCCAACAAGTTGTGCAATATGACTTCTTCTAGAGTTGTGAGTACAAATAAATATTAGTTTTACAGTTTGATTTTTAGAGTGCTTTTCTTGTATATAAGATTTAAGACTTTCTAAAATTTTTTTGTGTTCGTCGGATATAGAACTGTTTTGTAATAAAATTTGAAGATTCTTTTTTAATTCAGAAAACATGTTTTCCTCTTTACAGTTTTTATTCAAAAGCAACAAGGTAAATTTCTTTCAAAAATGGGATAATATACCTTTGAATGAAAGTTTCTTCTTTCCCCGGTGTGGTATAAATTAAATAGGATAAAATATAAAATGATATGCTCACAGTAATTCCTAAACTTGCAAGCAAAACATCTTTTCCAACGTGGCGAAAGGTTTCTAAATAAGGTTTATCTCTTTTCGTAACAACATGCAAAATAATTTCTCTTCCAGCAAGAAGACCTAAAAAAACCCAGGTTGTGGACATGGGCATTTTACTAAGAAATTGAAAGAAAAACAAAACTCCCGCGTAGGCTAAATCTACAAAGGTAGCTGCTTTGGCAGAGGTTAAATCAGATTTTTCACTCACTACTTCTTGAATAGTTCCCCCTTCAGTATAGAGAATAAAAGCGAGAGCTAAACCCAAAATGAGCATAGCCAAACCAAACTCCCAAAGTTGCAATTTTCTTGGAATAAAGACGGCAATGTTTGCTGTGTCTTGTAACAGCCAAGCTACCCAGAGGATAGATGTAGAACCCCACTGAAAAGTGGACCAGAAATGTTCCGATTTTGGATCAAGTTGGTTTGTTTCGTGGTATTCTTCTGAAAAGTAGTAACTATGAATTCCCCATAAAACAACAGCGCAAAGGAAAGCAATTCCATATCCTAAGAAGGATTTTGTAAGCATTTTTTCAATATTTCCACCGCCAAACAATCCTAAGATCAAGAATGTAGTAGAAATGGGAGCTTTTAGACGTGTGAGAATTACAACCACTACAGGAGCCAGAAGTTGAACTAAGTTGAACTTATTCGGTTGAGGAAATGCATCCAAACGATGAAAATGGATTTCTTGTTGGTGTTGGGACCATCCAATTAAATGCACAACAATCATTAGTCCGGCAAATACAAAAACTTTTAAATAAAGATTTTTTCCCTTTTTACTTTCTATAAAAGTGCCGATAGTTTGAATGGCATCATTTCCTGCTACAGAGTAAGCGGCAATAGAATAAGCTATCCAACCTAAAACATAATTTGAAAATTCTAAATGATACAGAATTATGATTCCGACTGTTATAAAAAATAAAATAGTAAAGAAACGAATTTGATCTTTAGTTGTGATTTTTTTCTGATTTGGAGCAGTCACGACAATACCCTATAGGAATAACAAATCAAAGTTATGTTACGAATTTATTTCAGAGTCTTGACGAAATGAATAAAAGTAAATTGGAAATTTTTTGTTTAGAGTTGAAAAAAATCATAGAAACAAGGTTGTGGAGCTATGGAGTCTTTTTTTCCCAATTCTTTTGATTGTATTGTAGTTGGAGGGGGGCATGCGGGAGCAGAAGCCTCTTATGTGGTAAGTAGAGCAGGGTTTAAAACTCTTCTTATCACTATGAATGTAGACACTATTGGGCAGATGAGTTGCAACCCAGCCATTGGAGGAATTGCAAAAGGTCACATGGTTCGAGAAGTAGACGCTTTGGGAGGACTCATGGCAAAAGCTATAGATTCTACAGGAATTCAATTCAAGATGCTAAATACTTCTAAAGGTCCCTCTGTATGGGCCCCTAGGGCACAAGCAGAAAAAAAAGAATACCAACTGAAAATCAAGCATACTTTAGAAGCTCAAACTAATCTTTCTATTCGGCAGGATACAGTAGAAGAAATTTTAACAGAAAACAATCAAGTGATTGGAGTTATAACAGGAAGGAATTTTACCATTTATACAAATCATCTTATTTTAACTACGGGAACTTTTCTCACTAGTCTCATACACATTGGAACTTATCAAAAAGAATCAGGAAGAATGGGAGACTCTACAGTCAAAGGACTTTCTCGTTCTCTTGTTAAACTTGGATTTAAAATGGGTAGACTCAAAACCGGTACCCCTCCCAGACTTGATGCCAAAAGCATTGATTTTTCATGTATGATCATCCAGGAGGGAGATCCAAATCCAACACCATTTTCTTTTGCAAATAAAAAAATTACTAGAAAACAAATCCCTTGTCACATAACGTATACTAATTTAGAAACTCATAAAATTATCCAAGAAAATTTGCATTTATCACCCATGTATTCAGGACAAATCCAATCAGTAGGACCGCGTTATTGTCCTTCCATTGAAGATAAAATTGTTCGTTTTGCAGAACGTGAACGTCATCAAGTCTTTTTGGAACCAGAGGGCTATGAAACAAAAGAAATTTATGTAAATGGAGTTTCTACAAGTCTACCAGAAGAAGTGCAGTGGAGACTCATTCGGACAATTAAAGGTCTTGAGAAAGCTGAAATTATTCGTCCCGGTTATGCAGTGGAATATGATTTTGTTGATCCTACAGAACTTTATCCTACCTTAGAAACAAAAAAAATTAAAGGGTTGTATCATGCAGGACAAATCAATGGTACTACAGGATATGAAGAAGCGGCTGCCCAAGGAATTGTAGCTGGAGTGAACGTCATACAGTCTCTTCGCGGAGAAGATCCAATTATTTTTGAAAGAAGTGAAAGCTACATAGGAGTTTTGGTAGATGACTTGGTTTACAAAGGAGTGGAGGATCCTTATAGAATGTTTACAAGTCGAGCAGAGCATAGACTTCTTTTACGGCAAGACAACGCAGATAAACGACTTATGAAATATGGATATAAACTTGGACTCATTCCAGAAGAACAATACAAAGCCATGATAGAAAAGTATGAAAGACTAGAAGGAATTCAAAAAAAGTTATATTCTACAAGTCTTAAACCATCTAATGAGTTAAATCAGGTTTTAGAACAAAAGGGAATCAGTTCCATAAAATTTGGAAGTGATCTTGCCTCATTTATAAAAAGACCTGAAATCCAAATAGAGGATTGTAAAGAAATATTTCCAGAATTAAAGGAATTGAATGAAACAGAATTAAAAGTTTTAGAAATGGAAGTTAAGTATGAAGGTTATATTCAAAGAGATTTAGAAGCTATTGAAACTCGTAAGAAATATTTGCAATTGAGCATTCCCGAAAATTTTGATTATACTAAAGTGATAGGAATCAAAAAGGAAGCTATCCAAAAACTTTCCAAACATCGTCCTCTTACTCTTGAAAAAGCTTTACAGATTTCTGGAGTGGATCCTTCTGATATTGATATATTACGAATTTATTTGCTTGACAAGGAGAGGTTGAGCGAAGTAAAAGTTTAGTTTTATCAAAATAAAAAATTTTTTTAACTTAAAAAGATTTGCTTGTAATTTCACCTATTTCATTTCATAATTGAAGATATTTTGTATCGAATCTAAACAAAATGGGTATTTTTCAAAAATTCATATTTCCATTTTCTACTACAGGGGCGGTTTGTCATTTGTATGAGTATGAAAATACCCTTGTTCATAAAACTTTAGATGAATCTTCTCTTTTGCAAGAAGTGGAAAATTTTCAACTTAGAGAAATTTCTAGTATTATTTTTTATGGATTTGAAAAG
>CALDSP010000181.1 GCA_937924465.1 uncultured Leptospiraceae bacterium | reverse complement strand
ATGCGGATTTATATTTTCCTTTCTTAATCATATTTTCTGCATTTAAGAGAGGTTTTCGATGAATTTTATGTTTACTATTATTATGAAGGATTTCATCTACAGAAAAAGGAAGTTCAAACCCGTTTTCCTGCTTGCTTTCAGATTCTCCCATCTAACTCTCCAATCTCTATTTTCGTCATTCCACTAATATTTCCCGATTTTTGTTTTCTAAGCAAGTCTTTTTCTCCTAAGGAAAATTTTATATTTCTTGTCAGGAAATTTAGCAAAAAAAAAATGTCATTTAATCTCTAAATGAGCTTCTCAGTAGAGAACCACTTGTTTTGAGCAAGTTTAATAAAAAAATTTTTTATTAAAAAATTTAACTTGAAAAATTCAATATAACTCTTTACAATTTATTTTTCATTGAGGAAAGTTTTTTGAATCAAGAGAAACCTGTAGTTTTAATTATGGCTGGTGGCAAAGGAGAGCGATTTTGGCCTCGTTCCCGTGAGTCTACTCCTAAACAACTTCAAAAAATTTATTCTAACAAAACCCTAATTCGCGAAACTATTGATCGTGCTTTAACAATTACAGATATTTCTAGAATTTTCATAGGCACGAACCAAGATTTAAAAAGAGCTATTCTTTCTTCGGAGCCTAAATTCCCGAAAAACAATTTTATCTTAGAACCTGAAGGAAAAAATACAGCACCCATTGTAGTACTCGCCAGTCTTTACTTTCAAGAAAAATTTGGGAATCCAACGCAGGTTGTGCTCTCTGCCGACGCTTATATTCATCCTTTAAGAGAATTTACGAAAACCATCAAAGAAGCCATCCGTTGCGCAAAAGATTCTATTGTCCTTTTAGGCATTCGACCCAATCGTCCGGAAACTGGGTATGGTTATATTTCTACAGGAAAAACAATCGAAAATGGATGTTTAAAAGTAACTGGATTTACAGAAAAACCCAATATTAAAAAGGCTATAAAATACATAAAGAAAAAAAATTTTTATTGGAATCCGGGGATTTTTATTTGGGAAACGGAAAAAATTCTTTCTGAATTTCAAAGATATGCACCTCATATTTTAAATCCATTAAAAAAAATCTACCCTTCTGGAGATTGGAATGAACTAAAAAATGCATTTAAGAAAATTCCATCTGAACCTGTGGATATTTCCATATTAGAAAAAAGTTCTGATTTAATTATGTTAAAGGCTAGTTTTGAATGGGATGATGTAGGTTCTTGGTTATCTTTATCTCGTGTTCTACCTTCCGATGATTATGATAACTACCACATAGGTAAAAAAGTTTTACATTTCAAATCTAAAGGCAATATTTCCTCCACTCAAAAGGAGCTTTTGGTTTTTCTGGGTGTGGAAAATACAATCGTTGTAGAAGAACAGGATATACTATTTATAGCTTCTAAAACTGGGATTAAAGATATTAAAACTTTATTAGAAGAATTTAAAAAAAATAAAAGTTTACAAAAGTATCTAAAATAAATTCATGAACTAAAACAAATAAAAAGGAGAGATGAATGCCATCTGGAAAAAAAAGAAAACGAAGAAAAATAGCCACTCATAAAAGAAAAAAGAAAAGAAGGCTCAACCGACATAAGAAAAAGAACAAATAGGGAATTCAACTTTCTTTAGTGTTTCAAAAAATATTCCGATATACTTAGCATGCCATATAATTTAGAGTATGAAAAATTTCGGACATGGTGGAAAAGATCAAGACCTTCTACGCAGGGTTTTCGCAAATGTTATCAAGCAAAAACTCCATCTGGGGATATACTCCAAATAGAGGCAAATTTGCACGAAGGTCTTGTGAAACTGCAATTGGAGCCCGTTACCGAAAAAGGAGCTTGTTACAGCTGCACTATTAAGAAAGGTACTATCATACGGGAAAGAGAGGTGAATACAGGAGTTTCTATTCCATTAAAAAAGAAGTTTGAACCTTTTAAAATTATTTTTTCTGCCTTGCCAGATGAAGAAGCCTTAAAATGCATTGGAGGTGTGTATGGCATTTTGTGGTTGCCTCATACAGTTTCTTCTACAAAAGATTTGGAAGTAGAAACTACCAATTCCTCTGAAGTAAAAGTTAAGCCTAATTTTTTAAAAAAATTTTTTGGGAAAAGTGTAAACATTTTTTCCAAAAATAACTTACCCACATGGAAAGAAGTAAAAGATGGCTTACAAGATTCTGCCTTAGGGTTTTCTTTAGGTGGATTTTTGTATTACCATTTTTTTGATTTTGTGTTGCTTGGTTGGGTGCTTGCTTTTTATGGTATTTTATCAGGGGGAATTGATTGGATATTTCGAAAGAGACGTCCACAAATCTTAAAAGTTCTTTTGTTTCTTGGGTTTGGAAGTTATTTTTTTTACACAGGTTATACATTGTATTAGAAACTTTATATGGCAAAGTCTGAAAATCATTTAAACGAACAATACATCACTTTTACAATCGGAGACGAGGACTATGCAATCTCTATTGCTAATGTGGAAGAAATTGTAAAAGTTACGAATCTCATTAAAGTTCCAAAATCTCAAGATTATTATGTAGGACTTATGGACATTCGTGGGAAAGTAGTAAATATGATTGACTTAAGTAAAAAAATTGTAAACAAAAAAGCACATGACTCTCAAATGAATCGTGCTATTATTGTAAAAATTGATGGCAAGTCGTTAGGCGTCATTGTAGATAAGGTTTCTCACGTTGTTCGTTTTTCGCCCGATCAAATAGATCCTCCACCTCCTTCTGTAAAAGGTATGTCTTCTAGGTATATTATAGGAGTAGCCAAAAAAGATAATAAATTTATTATTTTAATGGATATAGAAAAAATCTTGACCTCTGAAGAATTAGCTGAAGTAACCGCTACCACTTAGTGCCGATGGTCGGAGTCGAACCGACACGAGGTTGCCCTCGGTGGATTTTGAGTCCACTGCGTCTACCAATTTCACCACATCGGCAGTTTTGGTCAATCTCCCGCTTCTAGGTACTTACCTTTTCCACGAGCTACAATTTTGCCTATTTCGTTTTCAATTTCTGCTCGATTTTCAATTACTTTTTTGTTTTTCTTTACAAACCAACCCCGTAAGTGCAAAGGCTCATTTACGTAAGCAGGTTGCAAATAACGAATAGTCAACTCCCCTGTCATAGTTTCAAAATTCATAGCTTCGTTAATTTTTGACATGACTTCGTCGAGAATGGTAGCGATAATTCCTGGGTGAATAGTATCTGGCGCACCTTGAAACTTAGGTGGGCAAGTGTAGTCTCCATATGCAGTCTTTGTATCTTCATCAAAAGTGATTTTTAATTGAAGACCATCTTCATTGTCTGGACTAGAACCAAAACTAATATTTTTTTTTGGCGCTGACTTCATAAAACTAAAACTCTCTAAATGAATTTTTTGTCAATTAAAAAAAATTATGAAATAAAATTTCATAATCCTTTCATTACTATCGGAGAATATAAAATTTTTTTTAGCTGTTTTTTTGATTCAGACACACTATCGCAATTTTTTATTTTGCTTTGGTTCTTGTTCTGGAAATAAATATTTTTCTAATTTGCATTTTAAATATTGACCAGGAAATAATTTTGTTCCAAGATAACCAAGAGCATCTTTTTCAGAAAAAACACTTAGGTTCCAACCTATTTCTATATTGGGACAATCAATCACTCTATTTTTACATATAATTTGAGATGGCTCAGGTTTGGGATAAGCCCAAGCGGAAGGCTTATAAAGGCACATATTTTCTACTGCCGCAATTCGTCGAGCTTTAGACACGGACTCTTTATATTCTTTAAACATAGCAATCATAGGATCTGCTAAATCTTTACGAAATACACCTTTTTCGGTATTATAAGAAAAAATAGTAATTAATTTCTCCGCCATCTTTTCCACTGTATGTAATTTTTTTTGTAAAATAATAATAAACTTTGCTATTTTTAGGGCTTGAGCTACAGTTTCTACTAATTCTGGATTCTCCTCCTCAGAAGGCTCTTCCGGTTCAATCGTACCGGCATCTTTGTACTCGATTGCTATTTCTATAGAAGTATAGATATTATTCAGTGTTGTTAAACTTACTCGCAAAGAAGGATTGTGTTCTAATTGTATAGATTGGAAATCACAAGAAGAAATAGCTTGTATAATAGGGAGAGGCATATTATACCTAGCAAGGTAAGCAGCACTGGATTTCGCAATAAGAGTCAAGTCTTGTCCGTTTGTAATTGGATTCTGCCAATATTCTGTATCCATTAAACAAGCATCACACAAAATTCCTGTTAAAAAAGCATAACGATTTACAAAACGAATTGTATAGGTATTTTGAATTACAGCCGCTAGAGTATATAATCCAAGATTTGCAATATAGTCAAAAAATTCTTTTTTCTCATTTAAAATTCGAAACAAAAATAAAGCAATCTTAGGATTATAAAAAGAGTTTTCTATAATTCCTTTGTAGTTGTTCACTCCTGTTTGATTATTTTCAAAAAGATGGTATAAAATAGAATAGTTATCTTGGCTTTCTATTTTGGAAATAATTTCTTTTGAGATTCTAATTCCTAATTTAAGAATCACTTCTTGATTAATGATTAGCTTTAGTGTAGAAACATATTTTCCTTCTAAATTAGTAATTTTTTTTAAAATTGATTCATTTAGTCTTACTTTGTCTTTAATCAATAAATTTCCATTTGCATCTAACAAAGGTTCTTTGAGCTGCGCTATCCCAATTAAATCATTGATTGTAATAAATTTATAAAACTCACTCGCACTACCAAATTCTATTTCATCTGCACGGATTATCATAATTTTGTCTCCACAAACAATACAAGGATAACATTTATTTTACTCTAGATTCAAATTATTTTAATGGATACTAATAAATTGAAAAGTTTTTTTGTAAATTAGTAAATTAGCTTTTTCTTGCATTTATTTATTTTCATGAAGCTTTCTAAAATTTGAACTTGAATGGAAAAATTCTTTCTCAAAAGTATACCTCTTGTAAATGGAATGAAAATAAGTATAGAATTTTTTTTTCAGAAATATCAATTTTTTCTAAAAGTGCTTGTTTTCTAATCCTTTTAAAACAGATTTAATCTGAAATGAAAGTTGTAGCTTATGGAAGTACGGATGTAGGGCGTATTCGTGAAAATAACGAGGATAATTTTCTAATTCTAGATGTTTACTCTCAAAAGACAGGGAATATTCATACCCCCATTTCTACAGACACTGGAATTTTTTTAGTTGTAGCTGATGGAATGGGGGGAGCCGCTGCAGGGGAAACTGCTTCTCTTCAAGTCATTGAAGCATCCTTCTATTGTGCTATCCAAAATGGACTTACTCCTTTTGAAACAAATTTAGCATCTATTCTTGAAGCTCAAAGGAGATGCCTAGAAATTGTAAAACAAAATCCTAAACTCATAGGGATGGGTTCTGTTGGGACTTTTGTTTACATAAAGGAAAACATTGCTTATATTTCGCAAATTGGAGATACTCGTCTTTACTTATACAGAAACAAAAATTTAGAACAAATTACAGAAGATCAAAACTTTGTAAGTGAGTTAGTTCGCCTAGGAATCATCACGGAAGAACAAGCAGCGTTTCACCCTCAAAGAAATGCTGTTACACAAGCTATTGGTGCAATTGATGAAATTGAACCTAAACATCAAAAATTAGAAATTCAACCCAATGACATACTTTTACTGTGCAGTGATGGATTGACGGGGATGGTAAGCGACATAGAAATTCAGCTCATTTTAGGTTCTTCAGAGAGTTTAGAAGATATTCCAAGTATTTTAATTGACACAGCAAACACAAATGGCGGTCATGATAATATAACCGTCGTTGTTGCAAAAATTGTCAATTAGGAGACTTCATGAATTCAAGACTTATTCCTAGAAAAGATGGTGTAAATCTTTTTCTAGTTGAATCTCAAAAAAAAGACCACCAAGAATCTATTCTTTTTATACATGGTTATCCCGACACTCACAAATCATGGACAAAACAATTGGATTACTTCTCTGAGAAGTATCATGTTGCAGCTTTTGATATTCGCGGAGCTGGAAAATCTACTCCTCCAATTGACAGAAGCGGCTACAGAATTGAATACTTGATTGAAGATGTTGATCATGTAATTACTGAATTAGTAGGCAAAGATGAAAAAATTCATCTTGTAGGTCACGACTGGGGAGCAATTATTTTATGGAGTTATATTTCCAATCCTGAAAGAGAAGCTCGAGTGAAATCTTTTTCTGCAGTTTCTTGTCCTCATCCTATGATGTTTTTTAAGAATGTATTTGGAAAATTTTTCACTTTACAACCTACTAAAATGTATGAAGCATTACACCAAGTTGTAAAATCTTACTACATATTTTTATTTCAAATACCTTTTCTTCCAGAATTACTATGGGAAAATTTTGGAGGCCAACTCTGGAAATTCCTCATGCAAAATAGTGGACTTTCTGAAAATGATCCAATGCTAGATCTGACTCCTGAAGAAATAAAAACTCATACAATCAATTGTATTAACCTTTATCGTGAAGCAATGCAGTCTGGAATTCATCCACTTCCAAGAACCCCAATCCAAACCCCTGTGGCTTTATTTATTCCAGAAGAGGATCTAGCCCTCACTCCCGAACTTTATGATGAAACTGAAAGTTTTGTAAGAAATCTAAAAACTTTCAGAATCCAAGCGAATCATTGGGTTCACAGAGAAAGACCAGATTGGTTTAATCATAATCTAGAGTCTTTTTTAAATTACACAAAGTAAATTATTTCTTTTTAGGAGTTGGAAGAGGCGCTGGTTTAGCAGGAGCTGGTACCTCTTCTTTATCTATTTCTGAAGTGGATTTTTTAGCGGGTACTTCTTGCGAACTAGAACAGTATCCAAACAAAGCAATTCCAAAAACCAAAACAAAAATTTGAGTACATTTCATAAATTTCTCCTTTTAAAAAATAGCTATTTTTGTATCTTATTCTTGTATTTTATCTTGACAATTTTTTTTTTTTTCTATATCCTTGTTAGAAATTTTTTAGGGGTGGAATCACTTGAAAAAAACAGAAGAAGAGTTAAAATCAATTATTTCAAATGCTGTAAACAAAAATAAAGTTATTTCATTTAAAACTTATCTTTTGAGTGACTATGGGGAAAATCTTCTAAAAATTATTTGTGAAACTATTTTAACTCAATTTAACAGAATGGATCTTATGGAAATTTGTTATTCTTCTGCAAAGGAACTTGTTGTAAATGCAACTAAAGCAAACGTTAAGCGAGTACTTTTTAAAAAAATGAATTTAGATATAAATAATCCTGAAGACTATGAAAAGGGTATATCTGAGTTTAAATCTAATTTAACTGAGGACAAAATTGTTAAGTTTAAAGATGACTTCATAAAATATAATTTTCCAGTGACTGCAACTTTTTATTATTCTAAAGATGTTATGAATATTAAAGTAAAAAATAATTTCCCACTTTTAGCACAAGAAGAGGAAAGAATTCGAGACAAATTTAAGAAAGCAACTAGTTTTGCTAGTTTAATTGATTTTTTTATGGAATATGGAGATAGCACAGAAGGAGCTGGGATGGGAATTACCATGGTAGGAATCCTTTTAGATCAGTCTGGAATCAATAAACATAGTTTTAGTCTTTACTCTAGCGAGAAATATAATGAGACCGTTGCAAAA
>CALDSP010000180.1 GCA_937924465.1 uncultured Leptospiraceae bacterium | reverse complement strand
TACTAAAATACGTATACTATATAAATGAGTAGTAAATAGGAGAATGATTATGTTATTACACCTAAGTATAAAAGATTTTGCTTTAATAGAAAATTTGGAATTAGAGTTTACGAATTCAACAAACGCGTTTATAGGCGAGAGTGGATCCGGAAAAAGTCTCATTTTCGATGCACTATCCGTTATTTTGGGAAAAAAATGCAATATTTTAAATATTCGGGCAGGAGCTAAAAAATACCAAATCGAAGCAATTTTTAGCATTCCAAACTTTCCAGAAATTACGAAATGGCTAGTAAGCAAATCCATTCCTCTGGAAGGAAATACCCTCTCTCTAAAAAAAGAATTGCATACCGATGGGCGCTCTAAAGCGCAAATCAACTCGGCTATAGTGCCTCCCAACTATCTTAAAGAGGTAGGACAAATCTTAGTAGAAATTTTTAGACAAAATGAACAAAGCATTTTACAAGAACGAGAAAAACAACTAGAAATTTTGGATTCTTTTGCTAACTTAGAACTTGAAAAACAAGAACTTAAAAAAATCTTTCATTCTTATAGAAATTTAAAAAATCAACTCCAACAAATAGAATTCAATGAAATTGAAAAACAACGCAAAAGAGAAATGTACGAATACCAAATCCAAGAAATCGAAAGGGCTAATTTAAGTCCCGAAGAAGAAACAAATCTTTTACAAGAAGAAAAAATCCTTTCTCAATCAGAAAAAATAGCCGAAAACCTTTCCCTTGCTTTAAATTTTTTAGAGGGTGAAGAAAGAGATCTTCTCTCTACTCTTATAAAAGCTAATTCTTCTTTAGAAAAAATTTCAAATCTTAGAAATGAATTTTCAGAAATCTCTCAAGAGATCATGAATACTTATTACAACTTAAAAGAAATTATTTCTTCTCTTCATGAGGAGTTGGAGGAAATTGATTTTTCTTACGAACGATTGGGAAAAGTTCAAAAACGTTTAGACGAAATCTACAAAATGAAAAAAAAATACTCCCGTTCTATTCCGGAAATTTTACATTACAAAACCAGTTTACAAAAAGAACTTGAAAATCTCGAAAAAGGAGACCTATACCTCTTTAATTTACAAGAAGAATTAGAACACAAAAGATTAGAACTTACCAAAAAAGCAACAGAACTTTCGTTCAAACGCCGTAAAGCAATTGCTGAATTTGAGACTCTTCTTCAAAAAGAACTAGAAGATTTAGGCATGAGAGACTCTCGAATCCAAATTATTCTGCGTTGGGAAGCCTCCCCCGATGGAGATGTAATAGACTCTGGTAAAAAATATTTTATCTCTGAAAATGGATTAGATAATGTAGAATTTTACTTCAGTGCAAATCACGGAGAAAAACCCCGCCCTTTACGAAAAATTGCTTCAGGAGGAGAAATTTCTAGAATTATGCTTGCTGTTAAAAAAATTTTAGGGAGTAGGGACATGGGGAGAATTCTTATTTTTGACGAAATTGATGCAGGAGTGAGTGGTGAAACAGCTTTAAAAGTTGCAGCAAAATTAAAAAATATTGCTCAAAATCATCAAGTCATTCTCATTACACACCAGCAAGCTATTGCTGCCATTTGTGAGTCTCAATTTCTAGTTACGAAAAAACAAGAAGGAGGACGAACTATAACCCAAGTAGAGAAAATTTCAGAAAAAGAAAAAGTGGAAATTTTAGCCAAAATGATTTCTGGTGAAAATATTACAAAAGGAGCGTTGGAGCATGCCAAAGAATTACTAAAAAAAGTAGCAGGCTAGGTTAAAAATCTCAGTTTCCTATTTCAAAAAATATACTTGCCATTTAAAAAAAATTTAAAAACTTGGAATTACGGGGTGTAGCGCAGCGGTAGCGCACTTGTCTGGGGGGCAAGCGGTCGCAGGTTCAAATCCTGTCACTCCGATTCAACTAAGCCTAGCTTTAGTGGGCTTATGTTTCATTACTTCAGCAAAGATTGCTTTTCTGTCGTTTCCAGAAATTGTTGTAAATTTGAATAAATATTTTCCCCCATATGTCTTAGAAGGCATGAGGATCCCCTCTGCTTCTATAAGTTGTTCTGTATCTAATCCAATTTCAATTTTCCATTCGTCATATCTACGAAGAAGAGAGGGATCATACAAATCTCGAATTTGAAGCAAAACTCCCTGATCAGATAAATATTCAATAACACAAGAAATTTCTGGAACCCCTGAGGTATTAGTAGGATTCCCTTCTTCGTCAAAAGAGAGAGCCACCATACTTTTTGTTTCAAAGTAAATATCATTTGGTTTTAAAATAGCAGGTCTACGAACTTCTGCCATTAAATGTTCATCCCCTCGCATTTCTACTGTTCCATCATGTAAAAAGAGAATGCTACTCGGCTTACTTTTTTCTACAGTTCCCGACAAAAGAAAACCACCTAAATCAATTCTATAAAAGTATAAAATAATTTCCTCTTTCCTAGAGGTTTCCTCTGGTCCCCAATCAAACATACGAATAGTGAGATAGTCTCCAGACTTTTTGACTACCTGTCCTAAATACACTCCAGAGGCAAAGTTTACAGAACAGTATTCCCCAACTTGGATATCGTAAATGCTTGTAATTTGTCCTAAAGATTTTCCGGTAGGAAATAATTTATCAACAAGCTGCACACATTGTTCTGGATTTTCTACATGCTGTCTTTCTAGAAATTCCTGAAACTTCTCTTTAAACAAAGCTTGATCCCGCAAAAGTTGAAAGTTTTGATGATAGGTAAATCCCAATTGCTTAAAAAATTTTTGTAAAATTTTAATTTCTCCCGTATTCAAATTTTGAGAATAAGCAAAATTCAACAAGTCATTCCAAGCTCTTTCTTGGCGTTTATAAAAATTATTATATAAACCAAAAAGAAAAAAAACAACAAATCCAGTAAAAAAAGTAATAAATAAAATTTTTAAAGATTGATAACTCAATTCAGGCCAAACATAATCAACTCCAAGCATATCATGTACCTGTTAAGTTATAGTCTACGTTTTTCGTAATGTACATTTGGTTTTCAATAACTAAATTCAAATAACTTCCTCCATCTCTAGGTATTCTACCATCAGGATCACGAACAATAACCAAAGAAGGACGGAGCATTTTAGCATTGTTTGCCTCTAAGACTTGAGCAATTGAACCATCAGACAATTCTACATAAGAGCCAACAGGATACATAGAAATTTTATTCAAAAAAACTCTAAGTAAGTTTAAATCAAATTTATTCATGGTAACGCTAATCATAGTCTTCATAGCATCATAAGGTTGAAATTTTCTTCGCCAAGGTCGATTTGCAGTTAAAGCGGAAAAATTGTCGGCAATTGTGAAAATACAAGCTTGTTCTTCAATTTCTTGCTTTCGTAATTTTTGAGGATAACCGGAACCATCATAGTTTTCATGGTGTTGAAGAGCTATAGTTGCTAAGCTATTTTTTATTTTATAAGTTTTAGTAAGGATTTGATATCCAAAAAGGGGATGCTTTTTTACAACTTTATATTCCTCTTCATTGAGAGTAGCACTTTTCTCAGAAATATAAGCAGGAATTTTAGACATTCCTACATCTGCAAGTAAAGAAGAATAAGCTAAATCAACAAGGCGAGGCCTTGAATAATCAAGTCCCATAGCAATGAGTAAAGCATAAAATGTCGCATGCACAACTTGATTGTACAAATAATAACCATCTAGATGATAGTTAAGAAGTAAAAAAGAAAAATTAGGATTTACTTTTACATGATCTACAATTTGTTCAGCGGCATAACGAATTTGTGTGATATCGGTTGTTTTGTCTTCTGCCACTTTTCGATAAAAAAGTTGGACTGTCTCAAATGCTTCTTTGTATACTCTCAAAAACTCTTCTTTATGTTTGAGAATATTAAAATGAACATTTTTTAAGTGTTGTTTATCAGGATCGGAAAGAGGAGTATCATTCCAACCAATGGAAGTAATATTTTGAGAACCTTCTTCAATCAGTTCTCCTGGTGTCATAACCTCTAAAAATCCAAATTTGTTTAATTTGGCAATATCACTTTCAGTAATTGGTACATTTGCGTTAACAAAAATATTATCCTTATCCAAGTACAAAGGTTTAGTGAACTTGCTTCCTACTTTTAGGTCAGAAACTTTAATGATCTTCATGAATTTTTAAATCCATACAAAAAAAATGCTTTCCAAAATGACATAGTAAAGGTTAAGGATTCGCTTGCAAATCTTTTTCAATTTCAAGTAAAAATTGATAAATTTTAGCTACCGCTTTGTAGAGATTTTCTGGAATTTCTCTATCAAGAGGAACTCGGTTTAGTAACTCTGCAAGAACAGGATCCGTTATAATAGGAATTTGCCTTTTTTTGGCAATTTTATAAATTAGCTCCCCCAAAGTTCCCTCTCCCTTAGCAATTACCACTGGAGCTTTGTTAGAATTTGGCAAGTATCTTAAAGCTACTCCAATCATACTTTCCAGCCTTTTGACTCCTTCCAATTTGCCTGAAGTTGAATGACAAGTTTATTCAATTGAATTCTTTCGTCAATAAAATATTTTTTTAATAATTCCAAACGTTGTAGACATAAACAGTAAACTTCTTGTTTTTCCAATTTTAGAAACACATTCAACTTTGGAGCTTCAGGCAGAGAATATTGAAACACAAGCTCTACCTTCCCCAATTTTGGACGAAAAAACTTTAAAAATAATTTTTGTTCTTCTTTAGAAAAAAAAGCTTCTCCTTTTCCATCTTCCCATTCCCAAAAAAAATAAGGAGTATCTAAATTCCAATCTAAAACAGGAAAAAAAGTTTTTAGTAAAGAAAAAATATTTTCTAAATTAGAGGCAGAGTTGGAAAGAGAATTTTCTAAAAATTGCTCCAAACTTAAGGAGGTTTTGGAAAACATGTTATTTCGCTCTTTTTCTTGAGAAAATTCCCAAACTCGCTCTAAAATTTCCAACTCCATTCTGTGGGAATATTCTTTGGGAAGAAGTTTAATATTTTCTCCCTCCAGTAAATTGGCAAGATTTTTTACAGCAAATTCTTTTTCTTTCACTACAAGAATAGAAGTACTACCAATATTTTTTTTTACTTTTGCCCAAAATTCTCCTTGCATAAAAAAATTTTTTTCTAACTTGAGAGAAGAAAAGATAGGTTTAAAGTTCCAATTTTCCTTGGGATCGATTTTCATAAAATTTTTTTAAGAAAGTTTTCCTATGCAAACTACAAATTCCATATTTTTGAATTAAATCTCTATGGAGCTTTGTTCCATATCCTTTATGCAAAGAGAATTGAAATTGTGGATAAAAAAAATTTATTTTTTTCATAAATTTATCGCGTTTTACTTTAGCAATAATTGAAGCTGCAGCAATAGAAATAACTTTTTCATCTCCCTTCACAATTGACTTGTAATCACAAAAATCTTTTGGAAAAAAATTATAATTTCCATCAATCAAAAGAAATGGTTTTTTAAAAGGAACCCGTTTTAGTAAATTCTGAATCCCATAAAAAATGCACCAATTCATCCCTTTTTCATCTATAATCTTAGAATGCAAAAATATATGAGAAATAAAAATGGGAAGGGAATATAATTCTTTGTAAAGCTTTTCTCTTAAGTTTTCAGAAATTTTTTTTGAATCATTGAGTTTAATTAGGAGCTTTTGTTGTAAAACTTGAGATAAAACTTCTTTAGGAAAAGAAACCAAAGCGATAGAAAGAGGACCTGCCAAAGGTCCCCTACCCGCTTCATCTACTCCACAAACTTGATATTCGGAATATTCAAACTCCTCAAGTTGAAACAATAGAAATTAACCATTAGAAGATGCGGAAGATTCTGTTTTAGAGGTAGATTTTGCTTTTGCCTCAGTTTCTTTTTGTTTCTTTCTCTCTGCTTGAACAATCGCTTGTCCACCTTTGAGTTCTTTTACTCTAGACATTTTTCCAACTCTTTCACGCAAGTAATAAAGTTTCGCTCTACGAACTTTTCCTTTTCTTACCAACTCAATCTTTGCAATTCGAGGAGAATAAACAGGAAAAATCCTTTCTACTCCCACATCGTAGGAAATACGACGCACAGTAAAAGTTTTATTATTCTTTTTATTTTGAATTGAGATAACTGTACCTTCGTAAACTTGAACTCTCTCTTTGTTACCTTCCTTAATTTTATAATGAACTTTTACGGTATCTCCTACGGTAAAATTGATAGATCGATTGATATTATTTTCAAAAAGTGTTTGTAATATTTGATTCATATCTCTATACCTTTTAAGACAGGTTTTTTTCTGTTTGTTTCACGCCATTTTTGAATTTCTCCATGGTGTCCACCAAGTAGGACTTCTGGAACTTTCCAACCATTGTATTCAGCAGGTTTTGTGTACTGAGGATACTCTAAAACCCCCTCTTCATTGTGAGATTCTTCTTCTAAGCTATTTTGATAATCTCCCAGAAAACCGGGAACAAGCCTTAAAACCGCATCTGAAATACAAAGGGACGCTAAATCACCTGACGATAATACATAATTTCCAAGGCTTAGTTCTACGTCAACTAAAAATTCACTCACTCGATGATCCACACCTTCATAATATCCCGAAAGGAAAGTAATCACTTCTTTTTTAGCAAGAGCCTTACCAATTGTTTGGGAAAAGGGATACCCTGATGGACTAGTTAAAATAACAAAGCCCTTTTTGTCACCCAAGCTATTTAAAGCCAAATGAAACGGCTCCACCTTAAGTAACATTCCAGCCCCACCACCATAAACGGTATCATCCACTTTCCCATGCTTGTTATTTGCGAAGTCCCTTAGGTTGATTACATGCAAATCTAAAATTCCCTTTGATAAAGCCTTTTCTTGGAGTCCCTCTTTAAAGTAAGAAAGAATTTTATTTGGAAAAAGTGTAATAAAATTAAATCTCATCCAAAAACCAATCTTCCCAATCTATCATTTCAATATATTGTTTTTCAAGGTTTACCTCTCCAACAAAACGGGAAACAAATGGAACTAAAATCTCTTTTCCATTTCCCTGAAAAATTAAAATAGGATGAGCGGGATTTTCCATTACTTTTTGAACTTTGTATTCAGAAAGAATTTGAGAATTAAAACGAGGATGCAGTCCAATCAGTTCATAAACATAATATTCTCCTATTTCTTTTTTAGGAAATTTTGATTTATGTAAGTAGAGATTTTTTCCAACTAAATTTTCTACATCTTCTAGTCTAGTAAATCCAACAAAAGATACAATAGAAAAAGAGCCTTGGTTTTTATTTTTATGAATTTTTAGTTTCTTTATAAAACCATGAGAATCTTCGTAAACGACAGAAGAGACGTTCACATAAGAAAGCAGACCTCCACTGTGAGCTACTTTTACTTCTCCTTTTAGTCCATGGGTAGAAATAATCTTACCAATAGAAATATAATTTTCAGTCAACAATTTCTAGAGTATAATTTTTTCCCTCTTTTAAACCAAAGGCTGTAATTAAAGTACGCAAAGACTTAGCAATTCTTCCATTTCGTCCAATCACTTTACCTATATCATTAGGAGCGACCCTAAGTTCTACAATGGTACTTTGCTCTGCTTGGATTTCTCGGATAAAAATAGAATCGGTATTTTCTACTAAAAAAGAAACTGTGTATTTTAAAAAAGCTTCAGCACTCATACTATTTAGAAGACTTACTAGAGAGAAATTCGTCCCAAACTCCTACAGATTTAAGAATATTTTCTACAGTTTCTGTAGGTTGAGCTCCTTTATTGAGCCACTCAAGAGCTTTTGCGTTGTTCACTACTACCTGGTTTTTTTTACTTGTTGGATGATAATGCCCAACTATTTCAATAAATCTTCCATCACGTGGGAAACGACTATCTGCCGCAACAATTCTGTAATTTGGATTGTTTTTTGCTCCTGTTCTTTGTAATCTTAATTTTACCAATTTCTGTTACCTCAATTTCCAAAAATTTTAGTCTAATTTTTTTGTCTAGTAAAATTTATACTACTCATTTGAAACAAACATAAAATTTCAGTTGAGTATTAAAACCCTATTGCCTTGTGAATGAAAAAAACTCAATGCACAACATGCACACTATGGAGAGCTTTCATGTATTGGGCTCGTTCAAATTCTTGTGGTTGTTCACAATTCATTTGACTCATACTACCCTGCATTTGCTGAATCGATTCGTACTCATGTTCATGCATCCATTCCACAATTCCTTTTTCTATTCTAGTTATAGAATCAATTCCATCTCTAAGTAAAACAGAACAGAGCATGGCTACCTTTGCTCCAGCCATCATAGCTTTGATTACATCAGTAGATTTATGAACTCCACTAGTTAAAGCCAAATCTGCAGAAATTTTTCCATATAACAATGCCACCCAACGCAATGGCAATCTTAAATCATGAGGAGTAGAGAGTAAAATATGTGGTTTTACTTCTAAATGCT
>CALDSP010000179.1 GCA_937924465.1 uncultured Leptospiraceae bacterium | reverse complement strand
TCACAAGTCATTACGTAAATTTTTAGATTCTGTCTTCGATGAACTTACTTTAAGAGATAGCTATGAATCTTTGATTGGAATTTATGATGAGGTAAATAAAAAAATTACTTTTACACAGGTAGGAACCCATTTTAAAGTAACAAATCAAAAGAAAGAAGGTGGAATTTCTGTAGGTTGGAAATATTCCATAGAGTTTAGTCTTTTACAAATTTATCATAAGAAAAAGTTAATTTTAAACATTCAAGCTAAGCCAAACAGTTTATGAAATTAGTCTTGTTACCTTTAATAGGGGTTTTATCTTTCTTTTCTTTTCATTATGCTTTAATTCATAATTTTCCTGAATCACAAGCAAGAAAAATTTTATATTATTATCCAAATGGATTTATATTTCATACTAACTCTCATAACTATCATTTACTAGGATATAATATCTTTGAAGATCAAGATTTGCCTTCTTTAAATTTTGAGGCAAATGTTTTAGAACCTACCCATCAAAATCTTTTTTCTAAAATTCTATATGACTTCTTAGAATATTTAGTGATTGCTCATTTATTTGTGGGTTTTGCTTTGTGGTTTTTTTTAAGAAGTGGGGATAATTTGTTTTTGTTTTTATTTGCTTTTATAGGAATTTTTATAAGCTCTAATTTTTTTGTTTTAGTTTTTAATGCTTATTATTTTTTATTTTTCTTTACTTTGACTTTTTTAATGTTTATTTTAAGCCATTTAGTTATTCGTGCAAAAGGGTTAGATGTTCCAACTAAGTGGTATATTCCAGAGATTGCATTTTCTGTTTTAGTTGGATTTTTAGGTCGAAACTCAAATGAAAATGATATCTTATTCATTCAACTTCTTCGACTTTTAAGCATTCCATTGTGGATGATTGGTCTTTCATCTATTATGGTAATTCTCTATGATGCTATAAAATACAAAATAATTCGCAGTTCGAGTTATAATCAAGAATCTACAAACTTTTATAAAAAAGTTGTGCTAGGAATTTCTATATGTGGTTTAGGAATAGTTCCTTATTTATTTTTGAAATTTAACTTATTGAAGGGAACCTATTCATTTACAATATTTTTTTGTATTTTTTTTCTTATATTTGCATTTTTATTTTTATATTCGAGTTATGGAATTGCTTATTTGCCACAGCAACTTTTATTTACCTCTGCTATTTCTTTATTTATTCAAACCTCTTTTTATTCATTAGTTTATGGAATGATTTATTTATTTTATAAGTCTTTAAATATTCCAGAAGTGACTATTCATTATATAAATATATTTTTTTTAGTAATGGTTGTTTTTCTTTCTACTCTAATCAAAAACAGTCTCTCTGATTTTATTGAAAACTTAAGTTTATCCAAAGAAAAAGATTTAAATAAAACTCTAAATGAAATGATTGAAATTATTCAACGACCTACCTCCTTTAGAAATTCTGTTAAAAATTTATTTAATAAAGCTAGCCTTGCCTTAGATGTGAAAAAAATAAATCTTCTTGTACCAGCAGAAAGATTTCGAAATGTAAGTAGACTCAGAGAATTTGGACTCATTGAGGTTCCTTTAAAATCTCCCATTTGGGAATATTTTTCTAAAGAGAAAGATATTACTATTACTTCTTATATGTCATATGGTTCTGGAATTCGAGAAGAAGTATATAGATATCTTTCAGCAATGCAAGTTCAAATTGCCTATCCTATTTTTAGTTACAACTCTAATGGCATACCTAGTTCGATTTTTCTTGTGGGTGAAAAAAATGATAAAACCAATTTTTCTATCGCAGAACTTAAGTTTATTAAAGAATGTACTAGGCTTGGAGATTTGCTCATGCAGAACTATTATTTAATTATTTCCGATATTGAAAAAAAACGAATGGATAAAAATTTAGAGTTTGCACAGTTACAGCTTACTGCTAAGCGCACTAGATTAGACATTTTTAATTTTGACAATTTAGAAGTGGGATATGCCTCTTTCCCTGCTATGGGAGTTTCGGGAGATTATTTGGATTTCTTTACTAATAGTGCTAATCAAACAATAAGTATTTTTTTAGGAGATGTATCGGGACATGGAATTGGAAGCGGGTATATGGTGAGTGCAGTTAAGGGATTGGTTTCTGAACTTATTCAAAAAAATTATACCTTTGAAGAAATCTTTAAACTTGTCAATGAAATGTTAATGACAAAGTTTCCGGGAAATTTATTTATGAGTTTAATTGGTGGAATTTATAATGGAAGAGACTCAAGTTTTGAATTTATTAACGCAGGTCATTTGCATCCTTTATTAATTCACAGGGATAAAAGTTTACAATATATTCAAACCCCTGATAGAGTTTTAGGAATTTTTCCAACTTCTTTTAAACCAGAAAAAATTTATCTTAAAACAGGGGATAGACTCATTTTATTTTCAGATGGAGTCACAGAAACGTTTAATACTCAAGAAGAGATTTTTGGTATTAAAAGATTAGAAAATTGTATTTTAGAAAATTTTGAAAAACCTACCCAAGAATTAGTTAATAATATTATTCATACTCTCTCTGAATTTAGGAAAGGTTCTGATCTTTCCGATGATCTTACTTTAATATGTTTGACAATGCTTGATGAATTCAAAAAATGAGGAAAGATTGATTTATGAGAACACTGATTTATCAAGATATATATTCCAAAAGAATTAGCAAAGTCAAACTTTTGACGCAAGAAGAATTAAGTAAGATTTTGCATATAGAAGAATCTTACTTTGTAGATTGTGATGAAGATGCTTACATTATACAAAAAAATTTTCCACCAGACCCCGAACTTGCAAGAATTTCTGAAATTCCTCTCGAACTACAAGAAGATTTTCTTTATCCAGTTATTGCACAAGATAAAGAGGGAAATGTTTTAATGGTAGCTTTTGGAAATTTAGAGACTATCCAAAAAACTTTTACTACTGGTTTAGCTCATTATTTTAGTCGTTCAAAAAATAAAATTTGGAAAAAGGGTGAGGAAAGCGGACATGTCCAAAAGATGATTACTATAGAGTATTCTAGACTGTATAAATACTTTGTCTTTCGGGTAGAACAAAATGTAGCTGCCTGCCATACGGGTTATTACTCTTGCTTTTATAGAAAAATGGATTCTAATGTTTTAAAAATTATTTATTCTCAAAAATTATTTCGACCAGAAAAAGTCTATGTTAGGTAAGATTTGGAATTATTGGAAAAAACTCTCTCTTTGGACAAAAATCCTTGGGTTTATTGTATTGTTTATTTTATCCTTTGCTAGCATATTTGTTATAGATTTAAAATTAGGTAGTCCTACTGGGAAAGGTGAGTTTTCTTATGAATTAGAGATAGCGCCAGGAGAGGGTTACAAAACTGTTTCTTTGGAACTTTTTGAAAATAAATTGATTCATTCTAGAAATTATTTTCATTTTTTACTTTATGTTACACAAAATACAAAAAAGCTCAAACAGGGTGTTTATGTTTTAAATAATGGAATGAACTCTTCTGAAATTATAAAAATTTTAGTAAGTGGAAAAGTAAAAACAATAACATTTACAGTCCCAGAGGGATTTCATAATCGACAAATTGCTGAACTACTGACTAGCAAAAAGCTCTCTCCAAGTAAAGAATATTTTTTACAGGCTGCCTCTAATCCAGAACTTTTAAAAAAATATAACATTCCCGCGAGTACAGTAGAAGGATATTTATTTCCAGAGACTTATATTGTTCCATATAATTATAAAACAGAGCAAATCATTGAACTCATGCTGAAGCGTTTTTTTAAAAATATAAAAAATATTCCTGAGGCAAAAGATATTTCTCCACAGGAATTGCATGAAAAAGTAATTTTAGCATCGATTGTGGAGAGAGAGGCAAAGAAAAAAGAAGAGCAACCTCTCATGGCTGGAGTGTTTCTAAAACGTTTAAAAATTAAAATGCCTTTAGAAAGCTGCGCCACAGTTCAATATTTATTTGAAAAGCCAAAGAAAAGACTACTTGAAAAGGATTTAGAAATTGAATCTCCTTATAATACGTATTTAAATAAAGGGTATCCTCCCGGGCCCATTTCTAATCCGGGACTTCCTGCTTTGATAGCGGCTTTTCGACCTATAGAATCTGAAAATTTATTTTTTCTTGTAAAGCCTGATGGTTCACACCATTTCTCTAAAACTCATGCCGAGCATTTAGAAGCTAAGAAAAAATATATTGATGTCTTATACCAATGAGTGAACTCAATTCAATTGATAAGGAAATTTCTAAGCTGGGTCAAGATCTAAATAAAGTTTTATCTGAATTAGAGGAATTAAAAAAACGTCAAGAAAAAAATTCTAAAGCAAAGACAGAAGCTCTTTTATTTTTAGAAAAGGCTGAAAAAGTAATTGCTTTATTAGAAAAAGGGAAAGTAACAATTACACAAGAACAATACAAAACTATTTATAATGCACTCTTAAAAATACGAAAACTTTTTAGAGAATCATGAGGAGGAATCAAATGAATTTAAAAACAAAAAGCTGCGCAACCTTTTTCTTACTAATTATGATTTTATACTTGATAAGTTGTAAAAAACAAATCCCAGATGCAGCTATTTTTCTTGTAAACAATTGTTTCCAATGTCATTATCCTGAAAATACGAGAGAGATTGCCCCTAGTTTTCCGGAAATAAAAGCAACTTACATGAATAAATACCAAGAAGAGCAAGATTTTACAGTTGCTATGCTTGGTTATATTCAAGATCCAAAGCCCGAGACAATGTTAGACCAAACATGGCAAAATCGATATGGAGTTATGCCTAAATTTGCATATAAGAAAGAGGATTTAGAAGAAGCAGTCAAACTAATTTATAAAACAGATTTTAATAGTCCAGAATGGAAAGCTACTCATCAAAAAATTCTTAAACAAAACAAAGAACTAAACCCAGATAAGCCTTTTTCAGAACTTAGTAAAGAAATTGCAGATAAAGCCAAAGCTGAACTAGGAAAAAATTTATTGAATGCTATTCAATCAAAAGGTACGCTGGGTGCTATTTCATTTTGTAATGAAAAAGCAATTTCACTTACTGAGGAAATTTCCGAGAAACTAGGTTACAAACTCAAAAGAGTTTCTGATAAGCCTAGAAATCCTTTAAATGAAGCCAATACTGAAGAAAAACAAATTATTGAAATATTTAAAATTCAATTAAAGGCTGGACAATCTTTTAAAACTATTACAAGGGAGAGTTGGGAATTGAAGCAAGGATTTTATCCTATTGTAACTAATCAAATGTGTTTGCAGTGCCATGGAGTTGTAGGAAAGAATATTTCTGCTCTTACTTATTCTAAGATTCAAGAATTGTATCCAAAGGATAAAGCAATAGGATATGAAGAAAATGAGATTCGTGGACTTTGGGTAGTAGAAAAATAATTGTTCATTGGAGATAATATGTTATCAAAAGACGATTTTAAAAATTGTTTAGCTCTTTTTGCGTCGGGGGTTACCGTTGTAACTTATAAGGATAAAGAAGAACTGGGAGGAGTAACTGTTTCCAGTTTTTCCTCTCTTTCTTTAGAGCCACCTCTTGTTCTTTTTTGTTTAAGTAAAAATATTTATAGCCACTCTGTAATTCAAAATGTAAATCATTTTGCTATTCATATTTTACAAGAAAATCAAGAGAATATTTCAAATACTTTTTCAAATTCTAAAATTAATAAACATGAGTTCTTGCAACAAATAGGATATACTTTGTTGCATAACATTCCTATTTTAAAAGAATATCTCTCACTCCTTGTTTGTGAAAAACAAAATATCTATGATGGTGGAGATCATTCTATTATAATTGGACATGTTTTAGAAACTAAAATCAATTCTGGAAATCCATTGCTTTATTTTAATAGAAGTTATAGAAAATTGCAATAAGGTTCAAGAATTTTAAAAATAGTGAAACCTTGTGTTTCTGAAGTTGTAGTAACAAGAACACTTGAATTTGTTTGGTTTTTCTTGCTACCCAAAAAGTTGGATGGAAGTATCATTCTTATTATATGGAATGAAGAAAATATTTCAAGAAGAA
>CALDSP010000178.1 GCA_937924465.1 uncultured Leptospiraceae bacterium | reverse complement strand
TCTGTTTTTTTAATCAATTTCATGGCTTTTTCATTATTAGGATCAAACAATATAGCTTCTTTAGCGATCTTATTTGCACGATTTAAATTTCCTGTTATATAATATACATCAGAAAGATTTAAAAGATTTTTAAGGTTGCGTGGTTCTCGAAGTCTCAAAGCTTCTCCCAGTTCCATAGCTCTTTTCATTTTATTGCAACGTTTAGCACAAACAGAAGCCATAAGAATATATTTGCTATCTTCTGGAAATTGTTCTATGTAAATTTCTAAGTATTCCAGAGCCTTTGAAAAATTTTTAGTTTTATAGTAGTAGTTTATTACTTTTTGTAATAAGTCTTTATCCGCATTAAAAATAGAAATTGCCTCTTGAGCATTCTGTAAGAATTCTTCTATTTCTCCTTTATCTAAAGCCTGATAAGCTTTACTCAAAAAAGAATAATAAGTTTCAGGAATGGTTTTTGTTTGAAATTCTAACCCATGTTTATAAGCAATTCTAAGTAAGGTATAGTCATCGGTCAACTCACCGGAATTGATAACTGATTCAGTAATTGCCTTTAAATCTCCCTTTCCATTTTCTACATGGCGCAAAAACCTTGCTTCATTCTCATTGATAATTCTTTGACCATTTTCATCATAACCAACTAAAATATCATCCCTTCCATCTGAACCAATGATAACAACATCCCCTGTTTGTAGGTGAAATGTTTTAATAATCAATTGACCATCTAAACCTAGGATTCCAATTTTACGTGTCACAGTTTCTTCTTCTAAAAAAGAAGCTTTTTCATCTCTGTACAAAACACAAAATGGATGTTCAGCATTGATATAATACATCATTCCAGTATTTTCTTCTATAAGTCCCATAACTACTGAAATCAGCATGCTACCATCAAAAGATACGAAAACATTTTGCAATTCTATAAAACAACTCTTCAACCACATTTCAGGAAGGATATCGTTCAGGGTACTCATTTGTGTTCTTGCAATCACCGATCTAAAAACTACTCCTAAAACTAATGCTCCCCCAGCTCCCTGAATCGATTTTCCCATAGCATCTCCGTTAATAAAGATAACATAATTCTTTCCACGAAGATTAATTTGATTAGCTATGCAAATATCTCCTCCAATTTCATAAATCCTTCCTTTAAACTCAAATGTCTTTTTTTGTTTAATGAAAAAATCAATTTTTACATTACGACTCTTAACTTGGTTCACCATTAAGGGTCGAATCAGAAGAGAAGTTAAAAAATAATCCCCATCTTGTTGAAGCTTTAAACTTCGTACTTCCGATAAAGTTTTTTGAAGTTGTTCTGTTCTTTCTATAACTTTTTGCTCTAGCTTTTCATTTAATTCTTCCACTTCTTTGTGCACTCTAACAAATTTATTTGCAAGTACAAAAGCAATACCTACTACAAAAGCCATAAATCCATATTTAGCAATTCCCATATTTGTAAAATTAGGAATTAGACGCATTGCTCCAATTAAATCAGCAAGTATAGATATAACGAGAACAATAAATCCTATAACAACTCTACGAGCATCCTTATCATCACTCTTAAAAGCGACTATCATTAAATAAATTATATAAAATAAAATTATTAATGCGGACTTCTGCCATATAGAGAGAATAAAGTCTGCAAATATTTTTGTAGAGAATAATACAAAAATTGATATAATTAAATTAAAAACTGCATAAATTTTTCCAAGAATATGAATTTTTTTGGTAAGAAATTCTTCAAAAAATAAAATACAAAAAGCAGAAGTTATAAACAAAACAGGATATTCAATTTTTATAATTCCCAGCGGATCTAAAATTACTTCTGTAATAGCATTGCTTCGAGTGTAATTATAAATAGCTATAAAAAAACTAAACCCACCAAAGAATAAATTATATCGTTCTTTAGGTCTGTTAATAAATAACAGAAGGTGATAAATTCCAACATAAGCATAAACTAACAAAAGCATTAGTTCAGTTCTTTCAGAAGTTCTTTTTATGTTTTCTGAAAGTTTATCTAAAACAAAATTACTTCCCCCATAAATTGTAATTTCATCTTTGTGATGAGAAGTGATATGAAACAAAATTTGATTTTTTCCAATTTGAATTAAACGAGAAGGAATAGGAATAACTTTATTTCGAATTGCACCATTTAAAATAACTTCACCACTTTGATTTATAATTCCCGATTCAAAAATTTTTTCTCCATTCCAATAAATTCTTACAGTATTATTCGCATAAGGGATAAACAGACTAAGAGTTTCATCATTAGTTTGAAAAACATTAGATGGAATTTCTACTTCATGATAAAAGCTCACAGAAATAAAGTCCGGATAATTTTTATCTTTTTGGAGTGCAAAGGAAAGAGGAAACTGGTTTTGTTTCTCCCAAGTTTTAGGATCTTCATAAAAATTAAAATGTGTTCCTTCTTTAACATACCAATCTCCTATAAGTGAAATTGGAAAACTAAAAATGGGAAACAAAGTGGAAAGAAATAAAAAAAGAAAAGTTCTAAGCATAGTGAGTTTATGAATTGAATAAAAGAGTAATTTTCTCTATAAAAAATCAAATAATTTTTAATGATGTTAAAAAAATTTTGTTTATAAGTTTAAGATACAGGAGTGTACGATTTTATTTTGCAAATATATATTTATTTAAGTTTTTAATATCTCTCGAATGATTTCCGAAGCATTAGAAAGTTTGAGAGATTTAATTTTTTGAATTTGAGTTATAGCTGTTTTTTCATCATAACCAAGTTGAATTAAACCAAGCAGAGCTAACTCTTCTTCTGAAGTAAAGTTTTCTTCAGAAGTTTCTAAATTCTCAAAGCCTTGAAACTTATGAATATTTTGTTTTATTTCAAAAAGAATTTTTTCAGATGTTTTTCCACGAATTTTTGGAATTTTTTCAAGTTTTTTTTTATCTTGGTTTTTAACTATTTGTAGAAGTTCATGTGGAGTTAAAAATGAAAGAATTCTAATAGAAGTAGATTCACCAATTCCAGAGAGTGATTTAAGTAATTCAAACATAGACTTATCTTGTTCTTCTAAGAAACCAAAAAGTTTTTGAGTCCTTTCTGAAATAGAATGATGAATGTATAAAAAAATTTCTTCGTTTGGATGTTTTTCTTTAAGCTGTTCAAAAACTTTAAAAGAAATATAAATTTCGTAAATAACAGAACCTGTATCTAGAAATACTTTCCCTAAATCTAGTTTATAAATTTTTCCGCGAATTCCAGAAATCAAATTAAGTCTCCAATTTCAAAGCTTGAAAGAAATTTTTTTACTTTAAAAATCTAGTCAATTAGAGAGTCTTTTGGTTTAGTAAATAAAATGTCTTCTTTGGTATCAAATTCTGGAAAGAAATCAAAAAATAATTTTCTTGGCACAATTCTATATTTTGCAGGTCTTTTTTCTAAAAAAGTATTTGTAAAAGGAACGTCTGGAATTTGATGAAAATTAATTCTATCTTCAAAACCATAAAAATCTTGCCTAGTAAATCGACCTGAATTTCGAATAATAAATTCTTTTGAAAATGCCCAATCTAGTTTAAACTGCATTCTCGTACCACGTAAGGCAGGTGCTCTTTCGTATAAATTGACTAAACGTTTTAAAGGACACTTCTGCTCATAAAAACGTGTAACAAAAACCATAATAAATCTTTGTGATAAACCCATAGGTTCAAAAATTTTTTCGGGTAAGATGAGTTTTTTTGTTTCGATAAGTTCTTGAATTCTTTGTGTAATATGAGATGTATCTCCAATAGTAACTTCGATTTTCATTTTAAGTTCAGATTCAATGTCTTCTTTAATTTTAATTAGCTCTGGCTTTCTTTTATCTCTTTGTAAATAGGAGTGTTCTTGTGGTCCAAACTCTCCATAATATAGCCATCTGTATAAGTCTTGAAGTTCATAAAATGGATTTTCTTGTATGAATTTTTTTAAGGCAAAAGTTTTCTGTTCATTAGATTGAATGAGATGAGTATCAAAAGAAAGTGTTGGAACCATACAAAACTTATTTTAAAGGAAAAAAAAATGTTTAAGTATTGCAAGGATATTTTTTTTGTATTTTTATTTTCAAAACAAATATTTTCACAATCTCTCTTTCATCCTCCCTTGTCCGAAAATTTTTGGATTCATCCGGGAGAGGGATTTTGTGATGAAATGTATTATCATTCTTATTCAGGGAGAACCTATCATACTGCTGAAGATTATATTTTAAAATGGGAAGGAAAACATTTCAAAGAAGGAGAAGATGATGTTCAAATATTAGAAAAACTACAACTTCAATATTATGGATATCTCCCAGAGAACGCTAGTTTTTGGAAAAATTTAGAAGAAAGAAAAAAGTTTTTGAAAATTAATCTTTATAGAATTGGTTTAGAAATCTATGATACCTCACTAGGACTTTATCCAAGAACCCCAACTGATAATTTTTATGGATATGGAGAAAATTTTTATGCCGTATACGACGGAATAGTTGTTGCCGCTGTAGACACTGAAAAACAAATTGGTTGGGGAAAATCCTTGCTTATTTTACATAGAGCACCTAAAGACTACCTTTTTACTATAGAATGGAAAGGAAAAAAATTGTATTTAGAACAGTTTTGGACACAGTACTCGCATAACGAAACAAATATGGTAGAGCTTCACGACGAAGTAAAAAAGGGAGAAGTGTTAGGAACTATTGGTGATGGAAACGGGATTTTTCACAGTATGAATGGCAAACCTAAACTAAAAGAAGGGGCACATTTGCACTTTGAAATTCGCATTAAAAACTATCCTCTTTTTCCTTCCCGACAAATTCTTACAAATAAAGAAGAGCTTACAGAGATTTACATTCAACCTTCTTATTTTTTAAAAGAAGCCAAGTTGGTAAAAAAAACTTCAAAACTAAAATAATTTGGTAAGAACAATCGGTCTACTTTCACTTTACAAGTTTAACTTGCCAATCTTCAGATAAGTTACAAAAGAAAATTATAGAAATGTTTAAAAAATATCATAAAGAAATTCAATTTATATTGGTTTTAGAAATGGATGAGAATGAAAAGATTGAAGAAGAAAAAACTTATGGAAAAAACAATTAGGTAGTGTTTCAAAGAATGTATTATTTTGGATAGATGGAGAAGGAAAGCTTGCTAAAAAACTTGTAGTTACTATGCCATAAGCTATTATTTTAAACAAAGAACATAAGCTGGAATACCAAGGAAATTATTTTACTGCAAGCTATGATAGTAAAAATCCAATCGAAGAAATTCTCACTTCCTTTTTGAAAAGAGAAGATATTTCAAATGAGGAATAATCAAAATCGTATTTTGTCACAAGAAATTGATGAAATAAAAGTGCCATTTCTTTGGATAAGTGATATGAGAAAAATCAATTCCAAAACATTACTAAATATAAATTAGTAAGTAAACTTTTCAAACTTATGAATTTTCTCTTGAAAAAGAATAGCACTGTGAATCATTGTTGATGTTGGAATGTTGTCAGTTTCTATATTTTTTCGTCTTATTTTACAGACGCTCTCTAGGAGGTTTAGATGTTACAAGAGTTGCAAATCAATGGTCATGTTCTCACTTATAATGAACATTCCAAAGGCGATGCTACTTTTATCTTCATCAATGGTTGGTCCTCTTTCCAATATTTTTGGCATCCTATCATTGATTTCTTTAAGCCTTTAGGGCGCGTTGTAACTTTGGATTTATTAGGGCATGCTCCAGCAAGAGTACCTGAAAATTTTAACCACCTAGAAGTGGCAGAACTCATTGAAATACAAGCCTCCGCAATTCAGAAAATTGCAAATGGAAAGAAAGTTCATCTCATTGGACATTCTGCAGGAGGGTTTGTAGTAGTAGGAGTTGCAGCCAAATACCCTCAATTTGTAGAAAGTGTTGTAACAATATGCCCAGCTGTACATGGTCCTGTAAGAGGTTTTCTTTATCCCGTGAAAATGGGTTATGAACTTTTACAAACAGGTCTTATGAGTTTTATCCAAAAAGCGGTTATGATGCCGTTTTTTAGTATGGAGTTATTTTTTAGTTTTGCAGTCAAAGATAAATCTGAATTTTTTGAAAGAGTAGAAATTCAATATTTCTTAAAGAAGTACCATCAATTTTTCCAACTTTTAGATCCTCGAATCATGGGAATTTACCTACTCATGTTTGATAAAGCCGATCTCCGACCCTTAGCACGTAACGTCCAAGTTCCAACTTTAGTTCTGGTTGGCAAAGAAGATAGAGTTGTTCCTGCAGAACAGGGTATAGAGTTAGCTAATATTATTCCAAACTCTGAATTAGCAATTTTGGAAAACTCAGGGCATGTACCCACGTTGGAAGAAAGAGAAGAAACCTTGGGTATTATTTTAGATTGGTTACGAGAAAAGAAAAACCAGTTTGTTTACCAATACTAGACTGTGCCCCATTTACAAATTCATACTCACCAAGTAGCTTACGAAAAGTTTTCGGAAGGTGAGCATACTTTCTTTTTTATCCATGGATGGTCGTCTTCTCCATTCTTCTGGAAGCCTACTCTTCCCGCCTTTTTTTCTTTAGGTTCTTGTTATACTTTAGCTCTGCCCGGACATTATCCCTCTAAATTTCCCGAGAATTTATCAACGTTTACTCAAACAGATTTGATTGAAATCATAAGTGATTGCATAAAAATTTTGAGTAATAAAACAAAAGTTACTCTTGTTGGACATTCAGCTGGTGGTTTAGCCGCATTGGGAATTGCAGCACAAAGACCTGAATTAGTTAGTAGAGTCGTTGCTATATGTCCTGCTAGTCATGGTCCTATCCAATCAGGCGGCTTATACCCTTTAAAGTTAGCTATGAATTTAGGGTTATCTCCTGCCATGAACATAGTACATAGAGGACTTTTTTTCGTACCCAAAAGTATGGATTTATTTTTCTCTATGGCGGTTTATGATAAACCTAAGTTTTTTGGAAATCTCAAAAATCAAGAATTTCTAGAAGAATACAAGGAGGTCTTTAAAAATTTAGATCCTAACGTCATGTGGATATATCTCAACTTGCTTGATAAAGCAGACATTCGTCCCATTGCAAAAGAAGTTCAATCTCCTACTTTTTTTGTTTTAGGAGATCATGATGAAATGGTGCCAAGGACACATGGAGTTCGATTATCTAAACTAGTTCCCAATTCCGATTTTATCATTCTAGACTGCGGGCATTTACCAACTCTTGAACTACCAGAAATTACAGTATCTCAAATTTTAAATTGGCTAAAGTTCCATCCTGTTTAATTGAGTAATTTAAGAATTAAAGCAATATCTTTCTGTTGAAGATATTTGGATTGAATAAATTCAATAAAATTCTCTAATTTATTTACTAAGAAATCCAAAGTTTGAGAATTTTGAACTTCTGTTTGAATTTCAGAAACTAAAGTTTGAAACCTTGTAGATAGCTCTACTTTTGTCGAATTGAAAAATCCTTCATTATAAATAAAAAGTATATCATCTTTTGTATAATTAAAAAAAGAATTTTCAAATTGAGTATTAGGCATAATCCCTAAAATATTTACCTTAGAAGCTTTTAAATAAATAGGAGTAGAATGATTACTAGAAAATAAAATTGGATCTGGAGTTCCTCCAATAGAATAGGTTATGTTTTTTTCTCTTTTATCTATTAAATAACAGGCCATTGTTAGAGTATGTACGTTTAATTTGTAATAAAGCTCGTTGTTCACATGAAAAAGAATTTGTTCTGGAGTTATATCCTCTTTGATTATATCTTTTACAATCATAATAGTAAACAAAGCAATAAATCCAGAAGTAACACCAACTCCTTCTACATTTCCAAAAATTATTAGAGTTTTATTTGGATTGATGGAAATAATATGATAAAAATTTCCAGAGACTGAATTGATTGGAAAAAAATCTATATAATACTCGTTATCTAACCTAGAAGGAAAAATAATTTGTCTTTGAATTCGAGATGTAAAACGAATATCCCTTTCTAAAGCTTCTTGATAATTCTCTCGATCTTTTAGAATATTATAATTTTCTAATACTCTTTCAATAGTTTTTTCAATTGTATCAATACTGAAGGGTTTTAAGATAAAATCACTGGCTCTATTAGAAAGACAAAACATAACTGAATTTATATCCCGCTCACCTGTTATCATAATAACTTGAGTTTTTGGATTAATCTTTTTAAAAAGAGGAAGTAGTTCTAGTCCACTTTTTCCGGGTAAATGAATATCTAAAAAAACAATAGGATTTTGTTCAATTTGAAAATAAGAAATTGCATCTAATGGCTCAGTAAAAAATCGAAAAGGATAACCTAAATTTTTTACAATAGCTCCCAAACTTTCTCCAATCTGTTCCGAATCATCTACAATAAGGATTTCAGGTTTATAAATAAGAAGAGTCATGAGCAATCCCTAAGATTTTGAATTTATATTTTTTTTTACTTTCTTCTAGAATTTTAAAATATTCTGAATTAAACAAAACATGTGTAATTTCTTCAAATTCTGAATAGAACATTTCTCTATGAAACCAATTAAAAACTTTATCATCGGTAATGTTGTAAATTCTATGATTGTGAATCAAATTACTAAGTTTACGTAGAGGAATTTTTTTAAAACTTTCTAACAATATTTGAAACATTCCTTCTTTTTCTGGATCAAGATAACGAAAATTTTTATGAAAAAGAACTGCATCGTGAAAGTATTCTGGTACATTAAAAATACCATGTACCCCTACCTTTTTGGTAAGAAGTAAAATAAATTTTGTAATTTCTCCAAAAATATTCAAACCAGGATATTCTTGTCCTTCAAAAAGTTTTTTCTGAATTTTCTTTTTTCCAAGACGTATATTTTGGGTTAAAAGCCAATCTATATAAATCATTTTTAAAATTTGGTTTACTCTTTTAATTTCAAAATCATCTAACTTTAAACGAAGATGAATTAAAATCTCATTCTTGGAAGTTTTAATAAAAATTCGATTATCTAAATTTGATAAACATTGAGTTTCTAAATGAAAATCAGAATATCCTCTTTTGTAAAGTTTAGAAATTACTTGACTTTCTAAAAACATTTCCCAAATTTCTTCTTTAGAAAGTCGACCAAATATAATTCCTTCTTCAATGCGAAATCCTTTTAAATCTTCTGCTGGATTTGCAAGCGTAATTTCAAAATCATCAGATGAAAAATCAAATTTCTTTTTATCAGTGTTTTTATAAAAGTCCATATTCTTTTCTACTAAATACTTGAGCAGTTTGTAAGTGTAGACTCACGGTGTCTTCTGTTTTTTGAGCGTATCCTCCTGCAGTAAGAATAACAACTTTTGATCTTAAGTGCTTTGCAAAATTTTTTACAATTAAATCACGTTTTCCCAGTCCAGACTTTGTGAGTTTTAATCCACCAAGTAGGTCATACTCATAAGGATCCACACCTGCCACATAATAAATTAAATTTGGCTGAAATTCCTTTTGTATAGTTTCTAGAGCTTTCCTTAGTTTATCTAGATATTCATGATCTCGGCATCCATCCTGTAAACCAATATCCAAGTTAGATTTTTGTTTAATAGGATATAAATTCTCTTGGTGAATAGAAAAAGTAAAAACATTTGGTTCATCCTGAAATACAACAGCATTTCCATTGCCTTGGTGAACATCCAAATCAACAATTAAAATTTTGTGATGAGGATTCTTAAGTAAATATTTTTTTGCTGCAACTCCTACATCATTTAAATAACAAAACCCTTCTGCATGTTCCGGAAAGGAATGATGAAAACCTCCTCCTATATTAAATACAAACTCATATTTTTCTGTAAGTTCCGTGGCTAAAATAGTTCCACCTACTGCATACAGGAAAGCCTCAACGATTTCATTGTTGAGAGGTATTTCAGAGTAAGCTGTGGATTTTGTATTTCTTAAGTTCAACAAGTCATCCAAATACTCTTGAGTATGAACAAGTTGTAAATCTTCTGTGCTTACTTTTTCTGGATAATAAACATTAAATTTAGATAAGTGCTCATCCCAAGAAAGAAGTTCAAAAATTCTAGAAAATTTTACAGCCGGGAAAACATGTCCTAACAAGTTCATATTATATTGAGGAGAATAAACAAAAGCCATACTTTCTAACTCAGGCCTTAAGCTATCCTCTAACCAACTTGTTATATTAAATATGTCCCACCAAGGTTTCATTCTTATTAAATTTTTATAAAAAATGAAAATCGGCAAGTGAAAAAATCTAAAAAAAATAAATATTAAATTTACATTTGAAACTTTATGCATATTTATATATTTGTGAAATCAATATGAAAAAGTCAAAAAAATCTCGTAGAGGTCGAAATACTCTTAGCAGGGATGAAATTTTAAATGCCGCTCAAAGTATTTTAAATGAAGAAGGAATTAAAAATCTTTCTATGCGAAGAATTGCAAGTAAACTTTCTTGCAGTGTAGCTAGTCCTTATGCCTATTTTGAAAGTATTGAAGAGATTGCCAAAGGGCTTGTAATGCGAGGAGAGGAAACTCTTCGAAAAATGATCAAAGATTATCTAGAAAAATCTCCCGACGAGAGTTTTTCTCAATTAGAGGCTATTGCTAGAGCGTATTGGGCATTTGCAAGATCTCACAGAGAACTGCATAAAATCATGTTTCAAATTGGTGAGGGAATTTTACACAGAAAGATTATTCCGGTTATGCCTTACAGTTATAAAACTTTTTTGAGTATAATTAGAAAAGGAATTGAAAAAGGAGATTTTAAATTTACAAGAAAAGATTACCCTGCTCTAGCTAGAACTATGTGGGCATGGATGTACGGGTTAATTATGTTGGATCTAACTCAAGTTCTTCATTTTAAAGAAGAGAAAAATGATCCTTTAGAAGAAGGAATTGATTTCTTTAGAGAACTTCTTAAAAATGGAAGATCGCAACAAGAGGTATAGATAAATTCCTTTTTAGAGTTCGGTAAAGAATTATTGAGATTTTTCAGAAGAAAAAAATCCTCGATAAAATTTTTTGGTTTTGAAATCATGTTTTTCGTGAATTTTGATTGGAGAAAGTTTATATTATTTGTAAATAAATTTTTTATTTCATTTTTAATTCTTTTTACTTTTTCTTGTTCCTCTGGAGAAAATAAAACAATAGAGATTTTAGATTTATCAGGAGATGGATGGATATTAATTCTAGATGACAATCTAGAATATTCTCAAGTTTCTGCCAATGTTTCTGGGTGGGAAGAAATTAGTCTACCAAGGAATATTCGGCACATAGAACCCCAATTAATTCCCGTTTTTTGGCTTCGAAAGAGTTTTGAATTTAATCCTAGTTCAATTACAAACCACCTTAGTTTAAGCTTGGGTAGAATTTATGAGTCTGATGAAGTTTACATTAATGGCAAATTAATTGGAATCAATGGAAAATCTCCTGATAATCCAAATCCTAATGAATACGCCTACAATCGGACTCGACTTTATCCAATTCCCAATCAAGTTTTAATCTCTGGAACCAATATAATAGCTATTCGCATTCAATCTCAGTTTCGAAATCAT
>CALDSP010000177.1 GCA_937924465.1 uncultured Leptospiraceae bacterium | reverse complement strand
AATTTATTAAAAAAACTAGAGGATATTCAAATTCAAGTAAAGTTCTTCTCTTAATCAATTTGATACTTTTTACGTTTTCTCCAAAGTGTGGTTAAATCAATCCCAAGAATTCGAGATGCCTCTTTGTAATCACTTGTCTTTTGTAAGACTTTTTTTATGTGAGTTTTTTCCAGTTCTTCTAGACTTACAAGCTCTTCATTGTGAATGTTTCGATTTTGTATTTCTAAAGGAAGTTGTTTAGATGTAATAAGTCCATTCTTGGTAAGCACAACTGCTCTATGAATTACATTTTGTAATTCTCGAACATTTCCACTCCATCGATAAGTTTTAAGAAGTTGCATTGCTTCTTGGCTAATTTTTACATCTAAGTCGGGATTTTTAAACTTTTGAATAAAAAATTCAACTAAAAGAGGAATATCTTCTACTCTATCTCGTAAAGGTGGAATTTCAAACTCTACTCCTTTCAAGCTATAGTATAAATCTTCTCGAAAACTTTTTTCTTTTATAGCCTCTTCAATGTTTATATTTATAGCAGAAATAATACGAACATCTATCTTCTTGGTTTTAAATTGTCCTAGGGGTTCGAACTCTTTAGTTTGTAAAACTTGTAAAAGTTTAGCTTGAAAGCTAGTGGAAATTTCACCGATCCCATCTAAGAATATAGTTCCTCCATCTGCAAGTTCTAATTTTCCTAGTTTGTCTTGAGTAGCCTCTGGAAATACCCCCTGTGTATATCCAAACAGTTCACTTTCTAAGAAATCTTCTGGAATAGAGGCAAAATTTATTTTTATAAGAGGATACTCTCTTCTGTGACTTGCTTCATGAATCATTTCAGCAAGTAATTCTTTCCCCGTTCCACTCTCTCCACGCAATAAAACGGGAATATCACTTTGAGCAATTTCTTTTAAGAGTTCGAGGGTTTTAAGTAGTTCAGGATTTTTTGTAATGAACTTATTTGAATGAACTGACTTTTCTCCTAGTTCTTGTTTTAGTTTTCTAAGTTCAGTTTTAATTAAATGAAATTCCCAAGCTTTTTTGGTAAAGAATTGTAGATCTTTAAAATCAATTGGTTTTTTTATAATATGATAAGCTCCCTTTTCTACTGCTTCAATTGCATCATCAAATTCTCCAAATCCAGAGATAATAATAACGGTTGTGAATGGGTTTGTTTTTTTAATCTCACTTAAAACAAAATAGCCATCAATTGGTTCCATTTTTAGGTCTAAAAAAATTAAATCATATTCGTTCGACTTAATTCTCTCTAAAGCTTTTTCTGGATTGCTCTCGCAATCTGCTTCATAACCCAAGGATTCAAAACAACTCTGAAAACTTTCTAGTATTAGTTCGTCATCGTCAATTAATAAAATTTTTGGTTTTGCTACAATATTCATAATTGTAATTTCTATTATATAAAAAATAGATTGGTATTCAAGAAGAAAAATCACTAAAATGGAAATATGTACTTAATTTAATTTTATTTTAAACATTTTTTAGAAAAATAAAACTTGTAAAAACCTTTTCTAAGTTAAGTATTGCATTTGGATTCCAAGATGAACAACCATGAAATTATTTTATTAGTTGCATTTGCTCTGTTAGTTTTCCTCATGTTGAGTATTGATTTAGGGGCTTTTCAAAAAATTAAAAATCAACCTATGACCTTCAAAAAAGCTCTTAGATGGACAATTATCTGGATTGTAATAGCATTTATATTTGCAGGGTTTATTTACTTCTATGATACGGATCCTACTGATCCTCAAAAAAGCTCCATTTTAACAATGGAATACATTGCTGCTTATCTTTTAGAGAAATCTCTTTCTGTAGATAATTTGTTTGTGTTTATAATGATTTTCCAAAAGTACAATATAAGTTTGGAACAACAACCTAGAATCCTGAAATGGGGAATTTTAGGAGCCCTAATTTTACGCGGGATTATGATCTTTAGTGGAACTGCACTAGTTTCTAAGTTTAATTGGATTCTTTATATTTTTGGAGTTTTTCTAATCTACACTTCTATAAAAATTTTTTTACATAAAGAAGATTCTCAAGAAGAATTTGATCCTGAAAAAAGTCGAACTATTCAAATTATTAAAAAAATACTTCCTATTTCTCAACAATATCATGGAAGTCATTTTTTCATCCGTAAAGAGGGAAAGTTATTTGCTACTCCTCTTTTAGTTGTGCTCATTCTCATAGAGATTAGTGATATTCTTTTTGCCTTTGATTCTATTCCAGCCGTTTTATCTATTAGCCAAAATGCTTTTATTATTTACACTTCTAATATTTTTGCTATTTTAGGACTTAGAGCTTTATTTTTTATGATTAGTGGAATCATGGAATTGTTTATTTATCTAAAAACGGGAGTTGCTATTATTTTAGGTTTTATTGGAATCAAAATGCTTATTCCTCTCATTGGAAAACATATATTCAATCAAGAGCTACATATTTCTATTTTTGTATCTCTAAGTATAATTGCAATCATTCTAACGTTTTCAATCTTATTTTCTTTACCAGAATATTTTAAACATCACAAAGGAGTAAATACAGAATGAAAAAGTTGTTTATAATTATTGTAGTCTTTTTTTTAAGTGTTCCAGTTTTTTCTAAAGAAGTTCCTTCTTCCGGAGCCATGTTTTTTGATATTACTTTAGCTAGACCTTTAGGTATAGTTTCTGTTGGAGCTGGTGCAATTTTATTTATAGTGGGAGCGCCGTTTTGGTTGTTCACTCCAAATCCAGCAGAAACAATTCGTCAAACTGGAACTCGATTAGTAGTTTATCCTGTTCGATTTACTTTCCAAAGAAGCATTGGAGATTTTCCCGGGTATCTTGAAGAGTTAGAATTTGTTGCAGAATAAAAAGGAGAGGATTATGGAAAGAGCAAATTTCGATGAGTGGAAAAAAATTGCAAAAGAGCAAGACCTAAAAGGAAAAGATGTTGAGTCTTTAAATTGGACATCTCCAGAAGGGATTGTATGGAAACCTTTGTATACTTTAGAAGATCTTGAGAAACTAGAATATATAAACACAATGCCGGGTATTTTCCCATTTGTGAGAGGACCTAGGGCAACTATGTATGCCAATCAACCATGGACAATTCGCCAGTATGCAGGATTTTCTACCGCAGAAGAGTCAAACGCATTTTACAGGAGAAATTTAGCTGCAGGACAAAAGGGGCTTTCCGTAGCTTTTGATCTTGCTACTCATAGGGGTTATGATTCTGACCATGAAAGAGTTAAAGGAGATGTAGGAAAAGCAGGAGTTGCAATTGATACAGTAGAAGATATGAAAATCCTCTTTGACCAAATTCCTTTAAAAGAAATGTCTGTTTCCATGACGATGAATGGAGCAGTCATTCCAGTCATGGCAATGTTTATTGTCGCGGGGGAAGAGCAAGGAGCCAAGCAAGAGGAGCTTGCAGGAACCATTCAAAATGATATTCTAAAAGAATTCATGGTAAGAAATACTTATATTTACCCCCCAGCCCCTTCTATGAGAATTATTGGAGATATCATTGAATATACTTCTAAATACATGCCTCGTTTTAATTCTATTTCAATTAGTGGTTACCATATCCAAGAAGCAGGAGGAAACGCTGTACAAGAGTTGGCTTATACTTTAGCAGATGGTGTAGAATATGTTCAAACTGCTTTAAATAGAGGGTTGCATATTGATAGTTTTGCACCGAGGCTTTCTTTCTTTTTTGGAATAGGAATGAACTTCTTTATGGAGATTGCTAAACTGAGAGCCGCAAGACTTCTTTGGGCAAAACTTATGAGTAAACACAATCCCAAAAAACCAATGAGTATGGCTTTACGTACGCATTGTCAAACATCGGGATGGAGTTTAACAGAACAAGATCCTTATAATAATGTCATACGCACAACGATTGAAGCCTTAGCTGCAGTGCTAGGTGGAACACAAAGTTTACATACAAATGCTTTGGATGAAGCAGTTGCATTACCTACAGATTTTTCAGCAAGAATTGCAAGAAACACACAACTTATTATTCAACTAGAAACCCATATTCCAAGAGTGATAGATCCTTTAGGTGGTTCTTATTTTATAGAATCTCTTACACATTCTCTTGCCAATGAAGCTATGAAACTCATTGAAGAAGTCCAAGCTATGGGTGGAATGGCTATAGCTATTGAAAAAGGAATTCCTAAAATGAAAATTGAAGAGTCTGCAGCAAAACGTCAGGCGCTAATTGATCAAGGAATTGAAGTAATCGTTGGAGTAAACAAATATAAAGCTCCTCACGAAGAACCTATTGAAATATTAGAAATCGATAATACTGCAGTTCGCGAAAAACAAATTGCAAGAATCAAGGAAGTCAAAGCAAAACGGAATCAAACTGAAGTAGAAAATGCACTCAACGCAATTACAAAAGCTTGTGAAACTGGACAAGGAAATTTATTAGAGCTCGCAGTTATTGCGGCAAGAGCAAGGGCTACGTTGGGTGAAATATCTTATGCAATGGAAAAAGTTTTTGGTCGCTATAATGCTCCTATTCAAACTATTAGTGGGGTTTATGGTGGGCTTAACCAAACAAATCAAAATTTCCAAAAAGTTATTGAAAGAGTAGAAACTCTTTCCAAGAAAATTGGACGTCGTCCAAGAATGCTTGTAGCAAAAATGGGCCAAGATGGACATGATAGAGGTGCCAAGGTTATTTCTACATCCTTTGCAGATATGGGCTTTGACATTGACGTTGCTCCACTCTTTCAAACTCCCTCTGAAGTAGCCAAACAAGCTATTGAAAATGACGTGCATATTATAGGAGTTTCTTCTCAAGCTGCAGGTCATAAAACTTTAATCCCAGAGCTTGTAAATATTTTAAAAGAACAAAAAGCAGAAGATATACTCATTGTTGCAGGTGGAGTAATTCCTCATCAAGACTATGACTTTTTATATCAGAATGGAGTTTCTGCTATTTTTGGACCTGGTACAATAATTCCTGAAGCTGCAAATAAAATTTTAGATATTTTAGAAAAAAAATTTGGCTAATGGAATTTCAAAAACTGAAAGCTTTGTTGTGACTACAAAGTATTGTTTTGTAGTCGCTTGTTCTTTTTCCTTCCAAAATAGAAAACTTGCAAAATTAAAATTTTTGTAATACTATTGTAATAATATCTCCAATACTTTTCCAGAGTAATGAAGTAAATTTAGGAGATAAAAATGAAATTTTTTTTAAACAGAACACAAGTGAAAGTTTTCACTTATAGTCTTGCATTGATAGGAGTTTTGTACTTAGTAGCTCCTATTGATTCACAAACAAACAATCCCCCTACAAAAGACTCTCAAACTACAGAAGCTCCAACAAATCCTGCTCCAGTAGAACAGGAAAGAGTTGCTCCACCACAAAAAAGCCCCGGCTTAATAGATTTATTTATAATTGGTGGTTGGTCCATGTGGCCATTGGCACTGGCTTCTGTGATTGCGTTAGGCGTCATTTTTGAAAGACTTTATTTTTTCTATTCAACTAAACTTGTTTCTAAAGGTTACAACCAAGGTATAGAAGATGCTATCGAAGAGGCAGGCATAGAGGGAGCAAAGAAATTTTTAGAAGAACACAAAGATGAAAAAATTTCAATGATACTATCCAATGGTATGCATGTATCTAGTGGAAATCCCGATCTATTTGCGAAGGGGGTTGAGCGAGAGGCTGCAGAAGTAATTGTGTTGTTAGAAAGAGGTTTAGCTATTTTAGCCTCTGTCTCTACTATTGCACCACTCATAGGATTTTTGGGAACAGTCTCTGGGATGATCAATGCTTTTGATGCCATTGCCAATGCAGATCAGGTAAACGCAAAAGTGGTTGCAGGAGGTATTAAAGAGGCACTCATTACAACGGCGGCAGGGTTAGTGGTAGCTCTTCCTGCTATGGCTTTTTATCAAGTATTACAAAGTAAAGTGAATAGTTTTGCTGCAGATGTAGAAGAAGCCGCAAATAAAATTTATAAAGAGTATTTAAGAAAACAAGGTGAACATTTAGCAGGTGTAAAATGATTTCCATTCGAAAGAAAGTCCAGCTAGAAGAAATTTCAGCAGCATCCATGTCAGATATGGCTTTTTTATTGTTGGTTTTCTTTATGGTGACAGCCGTTTTCTTTGTAAAAGAAGGTTTGAATATTCAACTTCCACGAAAGAATGCAAAACCAACAGAAGTGTTACGTGAAAATGTATACGAAATTTTTGTAACTGGCGATAAAGTTAGAATGCGAAATAGATCAATTGGGGAGAAGACTTATAATTCCTTACTTGAATTTCGCAATGAATTAAACCGAATGGAAATTCCTAACTTGCCCGATAAATTAGCTTTAATTCGCACTAGTGGAGAAACAAAATATGCCAACATGTTGGATGTTCTCTCTGCTGTTCAACTACGAGGTTTTAAACAAGTTTCCGTAAAACGCTTAAAATGAGGTCTTTATGATTCGACGAAAAAAAGGCATGCCAAGTATTCCACTTAGCTCTACTGCAGATATAGCTTTTCTATTGCTTATCTTTTTTATGGTTACTTCTGTTTTGGATTCCGATCCTGATGTTCCAATTGCTTTACCCAATGTGCCGGGTGGAGAACAGTTAAACAAAAAAATTGCAAATATTTATTTAAGCAATGACAAGGATAAGGCGGTTTACTTTAATACAATGCGAATGACTCTACCCGAAGCAATCAGCTACGTAAGATCCAAACTTTCCACTACACCTGATTTAAAAGTTTTAATTCATGCCGACAAAGACTTAACTTACGCAGAAGTGGATACAGCTTTTGAAATGCTTAGAGAAATAGGAGCACTAAAAATTTCTTTAGTAACTCAAACCACACAAGGTGGAGGGTTCAAATGACAACAGCAACAATAACACCTCCCGAAGAACCAAAAAGAAAACGTAAGCGACTAGCTATTAAAAGGTTCATTGATCGAAACCGAATGAACTTAGCAATGAGCCTTTCTTTTACCTTACAACTTTTAGTAATTCTCTTTTGGAGAACTCCTAACTTAGACTTCAGTAATAAGTTGGATCATTTGATTGATGAAGTTGCTTTTATTGATAATGTTCAAATCCAAGAAGCTCCGGGTGAAGCTCCACCTGACGACGGAGAAATAGAACTTACAGAAAAAAAGAAAGTAGAAGTAAAAGAAGATCCACGGATTTCAGGAGCCCAAGACGCTGCAATTGTTGGTGCAACAGCTCCTGTAGATCTGACGCCCAACGTAAAACCTGAGTATACAGAAGAAGCAAGATCACAAGGGATTACAGGGACAATTACATTAGAAGTAGTCATTGCAGATACTGGAGAAGTTTTGCAGGTTCGTTCAGTCGGGAAAAAGCTGGGTGCTGGATTGGAAGAATCTGCTATTGCTACCTATAAAAAGAAAAGGTTTTCCCCATCCATACTAGAAGGAAAAGCCATTACTGTAAAGGTTTTAATTCCTATTCGCTTTACTTTAAATTGATTATTGTTTACACGAGAAATTTATTTATAAAAGGAGTTTTTATGTTTAAATATTTTATTTTTTTTATTTTGTTGTTCACCTTCAATTGTAAAAAAGAAACCATTATTCTTACTGGTTCAGAAACCTTACACGACACAGTAAACTATCTGGCAAATGAGTTCATGAAGCAAAATCAGAAGTACTCGCTCAACGTATATGGTGGAGGTTCTCAAGAAGGACTGAATAAGTTAAAAGCCAAGCAAACCGATATAGCTATGTTTTCAAGAGAGATCACAGAACAAGAAAAAAAAGAATTTGGTGAAAAACTTGTTCAAATTGTTGTAGCCTACGATGGGGCTGGAATCATTGTTCATCCTCAAAATCCTGTTCAGGAAATCTATCTTGAACAAGTTTCAGATATATTTACTGGAAAAATTAAAAACTGGAAAGAATTAGGAGGAACTGACTCTCCTATACAAGTGGTTATACGAAACGAAATGTCGGGCACCGCAGCTTTCTTTAAAGAACATATTGTGCAAAGAAAAGATTTAGGAATTGAACATTTTCAGGAAAATGCAGATTATACAAAAGATGCAAAAGTAGTAAAAGACAATCATGAACTTGTTGACTATATTTCAAAGAATGTAAATTCTATTGGTTACATTGGAATGGGGAATGCCCACTTAGCTAAAGACAAAGTAAAATTATTAAAGTATAGCAAACTTTCAAATGAAGAAAAAGTTATCCCAAGTATACAAAATATTATTCAAAGAAAGTATAAATTAGCAAGAGGGCTTTATTTTTTATATTTTTCTGAAAATACTAAGGTAGATGAATTTATAAGTTTTACCATAAGTGAACAAGGACAACAAGCTATTCAAAAAATGGGATACTTGCGTTCTACTCTACCTGAAGTAGAAGTAAAAGCAGAGCATTAAATAAAATATTTATTCCCTAAAGCATTTTAAAAGTTCACTTTCCGGATATTTTAATGGTTCTTTAAAATAGTCAAAATAGTCAAGAGTCATGACTATTTTATTTTTTTCGTAAAACTTACATAAAATAGGTTGAAAATGGCTCCTAAGGCAGATTTGTAATATATCTTCTAAAAGATTATAGTTTTCAAGACTTGGAAATTTTTTATAATATTTTAAAGCATAAAGAAAATTTTCTTGGCTTCTGCGAAATTCTGGGAATAAAAAAATATTCCAACCCGATTCAGGTTTGTATTGTTTTTGAATTTTTGTAATGTTTGGTACATAAGCAAACTGACAAGAGCGAACATCCTTCCATGTAGATTTTTGTACATCAAATTCATGATGATATTCCAACCAATGAAAAGCTCTTATAAATAAAAAAATAA
>CALDSP010000176.1 GCA_937924465.1 uncultured Leptospiraceae bacterium | reverse complement strand
TCCATGCGCAACTCTCTTAAATCACAAGGAGTTGAATTTTTACTAGGAAAAAAAATTCAAAAACTAAGTTATAATGGAACTTGGAAACTTTGGGATCATAAAGGTTTATTTCTCGAAACTGAAATTCTCATCCTTGCAAACTCTTTTGGAATTCTAGACTTTGAACAGTCCCAACTTCCTTTTCAGAAAATTCGGGGACAAATCTGCTTTTTACCAAATGAATTTAAATACCAAGAAAAAGCTCCTTTTATCTTAGAAGATACTTATTTAATTTCTATAAATGAAGTGCAAATTCTGGGAGCCACTTTTAATCCTTATGATTCTAATCCTTTCGAAAGTCCAGAACATAATGAACTACTATTGAGTCGTTTGCGAAATTCTATTTCAAATCTTCCTTTTTACAATGGAAAAAATTTATCCTCTAAAGTAGGATTTAGAGCCAATTCCAAAGACAGACTACCAGTTTTTGGTAGCCTACCAATTATAGAGGAATACAAAAAAGATTATAAAAATTTTCAAAAAGGTCATAATGAAAAAAACTATCCCTTTGGAAAAACATACCCTAACCTGTATATACTAGCCGGAATGGGTTCTAAGGGAATTAGTTATTCATCAATCTTAGCTGAAAGTTTAGTTGCTTTAATTTGTGGAGAAGCTCCACCCGTACCTATTTCTATTTTAGAGGGACTTCATCCCGCTCGTTTTATAATGAGGGATATAATGCATAAAAAATTTAAATAATGTTTAAAACCAAAGCTCTAACCCAAGAGAAGTGGCAGTATCTTGATAAATAGTTTGTAACGGAACACGTAAGGTTCCAAAATTCATGTACTGCATGTCTTTACTAATTTGATTACGAAAGTTCAAAAATAAAAATCCACGTTGAAAAGTTCGACCACGTAAAGAGGCAGAGTAAGAAGTAGTATAAGGTAAATTTGATTTATCTTCATAACGAGGAGAATGAAACAAATTAAAATAATTATTTCCAAGATACAAAGATAAGTTTTGCTTTCTATCTAAAAATATCGTTACCCCTACTCCACCTGCATCGCGATTTTGTGGATTGTTGTCAAAGACTCTTCCATTTCGTAAAAATTGATTTCCTAAATAATTATATTTTAAATTGAATTGAAAAAAATTGAACCCATAACCAAAGACAAATTTCGTACCTTGACCAGAATTTAATTCATCATACAGTTGATCTGTGTTATATATAGAAGCTTGTAAAAATAAATTTTTGAAAGGACGAAATTCACTTCTAAGTTCAAAACGATTTTTTCTTTCAGGCGACTCCATATAAGGTTTATCTAAATAGTTTATAATACTGCTTTGATTTAATCTTGAATTCAAATAAAGAAAAGTCTCTCCCGTTAAAAAACTAGCTGAAAAATATTGATTTGGTTTCAATTGAATACCAGTGCTCAAACTAGAATAATCTCGGTTCATTTGAAAAGAATAAGTATTATGCTGAAAAGTAATTTCGGTAAATAAATAAGGATAGATTTTATAATTTATATTAAAAAAATAATTTCCAAACCTTGGGTTAGCTTGAGAATTCCCAAACAAAGCTCTTTCTTGAAAATTTGGAAGAGTATAATTACGAAAAACATTCATAGAAAAATTTGTTGAAGAAAAAGAATAAACAAATTCATTTTGTTTTTCCATTTCCAATTTTTGAATAGACAAGGGAAATTCTTTAGGAACAAACTCTTTGTAAAAATCCAATGTAAAATTTTGATTTTTGGAAGATTCTTTGTTCTTGGGAGAAGACTTAAGATCTACTTGGGATGAATGAGACTCTCTGTAAGTTGAAAAATCTTTTGCTTGAAAGGAACTTGGCAAATTTCTATTTTGTTTTGTTTTAGTAGGAAAAATCCAAAGCAAAGCCACCATTCCTACAAGAGAAGAAATAGAAATAAGCACGGCTTTTTGAATTTTCCAACTTAAAAAGTGTATCATAAATCAACTTTTAATTTTTTCCTTGCTCAAATTTTGCTCAATTTTTCTAAGCAAGCTACCTTTAGTATATGTATTATCTGACTCTAATTTTCCAAAAGAAATTCCAAATATATCGAGAATTATATCCATCACATGCGTGTATGTTTTAATAAAAAAATTTTTTTTTGCCATAAAATCAAGAGATTTTTTAGAAAAAACTAAATTTTCTTGATTTGCCTCTGGAATATAGACAAAGTATTGATCTTTTTTATTTCCAAGAATGCTTACAAATTCAAACCATGCCTCAATTTTTTGAGAAACTGCTCCCACCGCCAAAGCCTCCCCATATTGAGACATTGCTCCCGTTATAGCAATTTGGGTTGGAATTTCAACTCCAGAAAGTGCAGATAAACAAGCCAAAAGTTCAGCAACTGAAGCCGAGTCTCCATCAATAGCAGTAGAGTTACTTTGTTCAAATAAAATAGAAATATCTAAGTTTAGATTTTCAACTTTAGGAAAAAGTCCTTTTAAATAAGATTGTAAAATAAAAACTCCTTTATCATGTGAATTTCCTGACATGTTTGACTCGCGCTCAACGTTAATAAAACTTCCATTGCCAAATCCAACTCTGGCTGAAATAATATTTACTTGTCCGTACTCTTCCAAAGATCCATAAGGATTAAATATAGAAAGTCCATAAATTCGACCTAGTCTCTTCCCATTTAGAGAAAAATTATAAATCTTTCTTTGAATTGATTTATAATACTTTTTTTTTTGAGTTGAATTTCTCTCTTTTATATTTTGAATGGCTTTTTCAATTTCATTATATGATAAAATTTTCTTTTTTTTAAATAGGGAAACAGCTTCTTGATAAATTACTTGATAATCTTCTAAACTTGTAGAAAATCTATTTCGATTTTCATTTTGATAAAGCATTTCCTCTAAAAATCTAAGCTTAGCAGAAAGATCTAGACTTGGTGAGTTTTCTTGAATTAAGGAATCAAGCACAAGAGAAAATTTTTTTAAATTTTTTGAGCTTGTATCACATTCATAATCCAAGAAAATTTTCATTTTAAAGATATCATCTATATAAAAATTTTTCTTTAACAATTTCTCAAATTCTTCCTCTTCCCCTGTAAGTATAACTCTAAAATCCACAGGCAATGGAAATAATTTTAAAGGAATTTCCATGAAATATAAAGTTTCTGGAAGATGCCATCTTTCTACTTTCTTTTCCTTTAAAACGGAAACAAGAAAATGAATAAGAAATGTTTTTTTTAGTAATTCTGAGATGGGAATGATTAAAAAATTATTTTTAGCTTGTTGAAATTTTCCACCTTGAAATCTTCCTTCTTCAAAAACTCCTAACCAAGAATTTAAACTAGAAAAAGAATCAATAACTGGTTCTTTTTTATAAAGCTTTTGAATTATATTCTTTAAGATAGTTTTTTTTCCTAATCCCGAGTTTCCTAAAAAAGCAAAATGAGGAAACAAAGATTCATTCTGGAATGCTTGTAATAAATATTTCTCTGTTTGAGGAGAAAATGGAACTTGACTGAGTTTTGTATTTTTAGAGGTTTGTAAATCTTTTTCTTTATAGTTGAGTTGAATGTTTTTTAAATTTAATAATTTTAACATAAATTCTAAGTTTTAAAATTTCGTAAAATAGAAAAGTGATTTCATTTCTTTATTATTTTTTCATTAAATAACTTTTTTAAAGATTCAGGTTTGTTTTCTAAAAGTGTAGAAAGACTATCTCCATAGTGAGAAACTTGATTTAAGTCTGCTTTTGCGTCTAAGAGTTTTTGAATGATTACAAGATTTTCCTTCTCAATTGCAAGCATAATAGGAGTAAACCCATCACTATTTTTTAGGTTTATATTTGATCCTTTTTGAATCAATAAGGAAACAGCTCCCTCTGCCTCTTCATTTATGGCTAAATGAAGAGCTGTATCTAGATCTTTATCGGGGATTTTCACTTCATTGACTTTGGCTCCATTTTCTATAAGTACTCGCATAACGTCTACGTGATCTCTTTCAGCAGCTTTCATGAGAGGAGTATAACCTTTTTTATTTTTTAAATGAACCGATGCCCCAGCAATAATGAGTAACTTAACTATTTCAACATGTCCTGTAACGCTTGCTCGAATTAAAGCTGTGTCTCCCTTTTCATTTCTAAGATTAGTCTTAGCCTTATTTTCAAGTAAATATTTTACAACCTCCAATTTTCCACTTTCAGAAGCACTCATTAAAGGAGTCCAGCCCCTTTCATCTTGTACATTTATGTTTTGATTAGCATTCAACAATTTCTTTAAAGATTCTAAATCACCATTATAAGCACTTTGTGTAATTTTTTCTTCAAGACTAGAGCAATTTATAATAAGAAAAAGTCCAAAAATAAATTGTATAAATAGCCTAATCATTCTTATCAATTACAAGTCTAAATCCGGCTCTTCTATCCTCTGCTAAATTTGGAAGTCCACCAAAAGAACGGGCATATACCGTACAATTTTTTCGAGATTCAAAAAATGAACCCCCTCTCACTACTTTCACAGCTTTTCCATTTAAAGGAGAGTCAAAATAATGACCTGTATAAGGCTCATACCATGAACTTGTCCACTCTGGAGCATTTCCACACATTCCAATCACTCCATAAACACTTGCACCTTTTATAGGTAATTCGTAAACAGATATAGTGTCGTTTGCTCCATTTCCTTTGCAATTGCACAGTCTAGAATCATATTTATTTCCAAAAGGATACGAAATAGTATTGATTTCAAAAATGAGGTTTTCTTTTTTATCTTTCGTTACAATCACTCCCGAGCCCCTTGCGGCTTTTTCCCATTCAAATTCTGTAGGAATGCGTTTACCAGCCCATGCTGCATAGGCTTCTACCTCTCTATAGGTTAAAGAAATTACAGGATGATCTTCTTTTCCATAAGGAATTTCTCCATTTGTCCAATAACTTGGAGGAGAGCCATTTGTCTCTTTTAAAAATTTATCGTACTCTGCATTTGTAACTTCATATTTATCAATATAAAAAGAAGGAAGCTCAATTAAATTATCTAAACCCGGCTTTTGAAACGCAGGATTGTAATCATCACTGGTTCCATCTATTCCTTGTCCATGAATAAAAAGTCCTGCCGGTACTAAAACCATTTCTTTTTTATCTTTGGGATGAATAATTATATTACTTGGCTTGGAAGGTTTTTCATTAAACATACCTGAGGGATCTTCATAAACCACTTCTTCTTGAAGAACGGAAATATAAAAATTATTGGAAATTAAATCCATATAATCTTTTTTCTTTGGAATAAATTTTCCAAAAATAGCAAGTTCTATTTCTTTCTTTTTTCCGTTTTCTACTTTACGAACAAATTCAATATAACTAACTTCAAAAACTCCAATTTTTTTTCTTGTGATCTTTTGACGTATAGAAAAACGTTTGATTTTTTTTATATTTTCTTGGATCTCTTCGAAACTATTTCCTGTTAACTCATGATTGAGAGGAACTAAAGCATGAATCTTCCCTTTGTCTTTATAAACAGCCGTAATCTCCCCTTCCCAAACTACTGTTTTTTCCGTTTCTTCTTTTTGAAATTTCTCTTTTTTTGTAGATTTTGTCCAAAGGATAGATGTAAATAAAAACAAAAATAGAAGAACGATCTTCATATAATGATTTTCGGAAAATTACAACCTTTTTTTGTCATTTTTTTAAATGCCTTAAAATCAAATCTTCAAACGTAGAGTAAGGTATAGCACCGACATATAGTTTCTCTCCAATCAAAAAACTAGGTGTTCCAGTCACTCCTAATTTTTTTCCTTCATTTATATCTTTTTGAATTTTGGAAATAATTTCTTGTTTTTGCACTTTATCATTCATACAAGACTTCCAACTTTCAAGAGGAATCTTAAGTTGTTTTGTATATTCTAATAATTTTTCTTTTTCTAGTTTTCGAAAATTTTCAAATAGATGATAATAATACTGCCAATATTTTTTTGGTTCT
>CALDSP010000175.1 GCA_937924465.1 uncultured Leptospiraceae bacterium | reverse complement strand
TTTTTTTCATTCTTGTAAATTATTTTTTTATAAAATCCATAAATAAAAATTGACAAAAATAATTTTTATTTTATGTATAGTTGCAAGAGTTCATCAGTGGAAAGGAAGTAAAGAGCGAAGACCGACAATGCCACAGGGCTGGTATGACAGAAATACAGTCGTGGACAAAACAATGACGCTACTTGCACAGGCACAGCGTCAAATTCTAATTGGTCAGCCGCAATTAGCTATTGCAGTTCACTTACTTTAGCTGGGAAAACCTGGCGTTTACCAACTAGGCAAGAATTGGAAACCCTGCCTGACTATAGCACATCAAGTCCGGCTATAAGTACAACGCACTTTCCATCCACAGTTGTTGTAGTAACAACTACAGAGTTGGGTTTTTTGAGAAAGTCTTCACCCATTTCGTAATGAAAATAATCTTTTATGAAAAAGAATCACTTCCCCCGGATAACCTTGCATGGTCTATAAATTGATTTTGAAATAATATTAAAAAATTTCTTTTTTTCTTGACATAAGTTCTTTAATAATCAAGGTGATAAATACATACTAAAAAAAGTGAGTTAGGTTCTTTGCATGAAAAAAATATTAATCATAGAAGATGACCCCGACATAGGCACCCTTATCAAAAAAATTTTGGAATCTTCTCATTATGACGCAAAAGTTGCTCCTACGGGGGAGGAAGGATTAAAGTTATATAAACAAGACAAACCAGATTTAATTATTCTCGATCTTTCTCTACCAGATATAGATGGAATTGATGTTTGTAGAATCATACGTCGAGCAGATGAAATCACACCAATTTTTATTTTATCTGCAAGAAATGAAGAAATTGATAGAATCATGGGTTTAGAGCTAGGGGCAGATGATTATATTAGCAAGCCATTTTCTATTCGAGAGTTAAAAGCAAGAATCGATGCTTTCTTCCGTCGTTGGTCCATCTCTAATGGAAAAACAAGTCTTGGTCTTGCTAATATTTCAGGAGAAGGGGAGCTAGTTCGTGGTCCTCTTAGAATCGATCCCATTCGAAGAAGAGTAAGCTCAGGAGAAGATATCCTTCCAATCTCCAGAAAAGAATTTGATATTTTGTACTTGTTGGCTTCCTCCCCTGGTAAAGTTTTCTCAAGAGAAATGATTTTAGATGCTATTTGGGGTGTAGAGTGGGAAGGTTTTGAAAGAATGATTGATAGTCACATTAAACGAATTCGTTCTAAATTAGAAAAACACAATCTACATCCTGAATGGATTGAAACCATTTGGGGAGTTGGTTATAGATTCAATGATAATTATGAAAAATTAGTTACGCGTGCGGCAACAACACAAGTAAATAATTAGTTTAAGAATTTAAAATAAATCCTCACTACAAATCCACACTCAGGGAATAAGAATTCAACCTTACCTCCCATTTTCCTTATAAGGGATTGAACTAAATAAAGTCCAATCCCACTTCCACTACTAGAGGTATGTTTAAAAAAGAGTTTTCCAATTCGTTTTTTATTTCCTTGAAAACCTTTTCCGTTATCGGAAATGTCTAAAATTATTTTTTCTTCATTACGAAACGCTTTTATAATCACTTGAGTTGCTTCTCCATGATGAAAAGCATTCTCTATTAAATTTTTGAAAATACTTTCCATAGCCTTTTTATCACATTTGATAAAAAGTTCCTCATCTCCTTGAAATATAACGTTTTCATAATATACTAATATACTAGTTAATATTTCTTTAATTGAATAATTAGAAATGTATAAAGATTCAGAGCGAGTAATAGATGCTAAATAAACAGCTTTTTCCATTTGGAGTTCAATGCGTTGGGTGTCAGAAATAAGTCTTTCTAAAAGTTTTTTATGTGATTTGTTTTTTACTAATTCATTTAAACTCTCTGCTTGAAGTCTTAAAGAAGCAAGTGGAGTTCTCATTTCGTGAGAAACTGTAGCAAAAAAATCTTTTATGATTCGATTTCTTTTTTCATCTTGAAAACTCATAAAAATTAAGGTTGCTCCACCAATAGCAATTAGTAATAGAAAACTAGCACCTTCGTATTTGATCATTCGAGACTTGCGTTCGAGTTGCAAAATGATTGTTTGTTCTGATTTTGCAATTTTCTTTTCAAGATTTGCTATATCTTGTGCTTGTCTAAGTCCCATGATAGTCCACCAAATTCCAAAAGAAAGACTAGTACACAACCAAGCAATAGAAGCTAGAATTCTTGGAGCCATAGATTCTACTTTAAAAACAAGTATTTTTTTGTAGAAAAATTTTTCATTCTATTTAATTCTTCATTTATTCATGTTTGGATAGGAGTTGGGAATGAAGCAAGTTTTCGTACTAATTTTAATCTTGAATCCAGTTTTTACTTTATTTGCTGAAGAATTAGATTTTAAAGAAGCTTATAAAATTGAACACTTTGAAGTAAAAGATTTTAATCGTAATTCCTTTACTGTACAGATTTCTGCTAAAGATGAACATTACGTAAACGAACTATTTGCTGTTTCCTCTATCAAGTTAGAATCAGGAGAAAAAGTTAGTAAATTTTTTTATTATTTTGAAATCTATATAGGAAATATTAAAACAGATGTTGTCCCCGGCTCTTTAAAAATATTCGGTAGAACTGTTCAAGTTGATATTTATGGTTTCCGCACTGTTCCATCGGGAGAAACCAGAGTTTATCTAATTTTCATTCCTCCCCCTGATGAGAATGGGAATGAACAACCATCCATCAATATGCATTCAATTGTTTATGAAATCCCTCCTCGATTGACAGTCACTCCAACAATTTCCGATATTAAACCTATTGCCGGGACCGAAGGAGATCTAATTACAATTATTGGAAAAAACTTTGGGAGAGAAATTCACAATGTAAATATTTATTTTGTAGAATCTAGATTTGGTAGATACTATGAGGCTTATAATGAAAAAGAATTAGGAGTTACTAAACCAATCTTCATTTCTCCACCTGACGTAGATGGAAACCAAGAAATGAAATTTTTAATTCCCATGGGAGTAGTAGAACAAATTGATGATGCAGATTGGTTAAGAAACAAAATTCGGCTTAGAGTCTTAGTCAATTATACTTTAGCTTCTCAACAAACCGACAAAGCAATTCGTTTAGATATTTTATATCCACGTTGGAAACAAGTTATTTTTGCAATTAGCTTTGGAGTAGTTTTTGCTTTTCTTGGAATTATCCCAATCATTACTGGAAAAATTAATTTTTTACCTTATATGTTAAAAGATCATGTTACAAATACATACAGCCTCTCTCGTTTTCAGGCTTTTGTTTGGACTATTACTTTGTTTGGTAGTTATTTGTATATTGCTTTATGTTATGGACTTTTAAAAGATGGAGAAATTCCAGAGTTTAATATGTCTCTTCTTGGACTTATGGGAATCAGCTATGGAAGTTTGATTTCTGCCAATCAT
>CALDSP010000174.1 GCA_937924465.1 uncultured Leptospiraceae bacterium | reverse complement strand
TGCAAATCGTTATTTAAAAATTGAACAGAATCCAGAAATCCAAAAAATTCGAAATAAAGCTCTTGCAAATAAAGGAGTAGACTCTCCTCCCATAGTAGAAAATGAAAAACCAAACAAAGAGAAAGAAAAAAATAAAATCACAATAAAATCTAAAGAAAAAACTTCTTCTACAAAAAAAATTCCAAGCTCTTCTTCTGTTCAAAATAAGAACCAATCAGAAGAGGAAATCATTTGGGAAAATGTAATTTCACTTTCGAACAAAGGAAAATTCCAAGAGGCAGAAAAAGAAATTATAACCTTGCTAAAAAAAAATCCCAATAATAAAAACTATTTGTACAAAGCAGGATTGATTTTTTACAAATTAGAAAAATATTTAGAAGCTCTAGAATCCTTAGAAAAATCCATTTCGCTATGCTCTACCAAAGATACTGAATTATTGCACTACAATTATTTTTATTTAGCAAACGTACACTACAAAACAGGACGACTTACAGAAGCTGAAACATTTTATATTCAAGCTTTTTCTTATAAGTTTTCTACTTCAGCATTGAGTGGAATTGCAAGAATTCGCTATGAGTTAGAAGATTATAAAAATGTAGTCACTTTAACTTCTTTCATATTAAAATATGAACAAGAAAATCCAGAAATTTATTTACAAAGAGGAGTAAGTTTAGTTAAATTAGGAGAGAAAAAAGAAGGATTTAAACACCTTTTAAAATTTAGTTCTTTAATAAAAAAAGATTTTTCAGACCTTTCTCAAGTTCCAGAAAAATTTCACGATGGTTTTTTATATCTAGGTTTATTTTATTCGGGCCGAGCAAAATATAAACTAGCTTTAAAGTATTTAAATCTAGTTTCAAGAACTAAAAATGAACAAACCAGTTATCAATACGCTTTAGGAAAAACTTATCATTATTTGGGGGAATACGAAAAATCTATTACCGCTTTAGAGAAAATTCCCAATGTTCCCGCAGCAAATTATTTGACTGCAAGATTTTTTGCATTAAAGAAAAATACAGAACAAGCTAAAATTTATTTATCAAAGGCTGCTAAACAAAAAGAAGTTTATTGGCTTAAAGTTAGACTGGACTCTGTTTTCAGAGAACTTATCAATTCCTCTCCAGAATTCTCTGACTTTATCACTTATCGTGGGAACATACCAAGCAATTTAAATTTTAAATCAGAAACTCAACCTTAAAACTGTTGGGTAAACTGGATTGAATACCTAGATTCCAGAGCAGTAGAAGATGGAAGTTGTTCCGTACGAGCAATGGGAGTAAATAAAAATTCTATTCTAGTTTCTAAACTTTGAGTTTGATCCCTATGGGTTTTAATTACATCGTAAATATGATAGCTTACAATAAATCCTATTCCAGCCATTGCTATATCCATGTTCCGCTTATGCTGTTCGAATTTTTCATTTTTGCCTAAACCACTTACAATAAAAACCCTGTTATTTGCAACAAGAATGGTTTGATCTTGGTTTAAAGCTTGTTGAGCCTTGTGAAACTCCATTGGAATCATTGCTCCAAAACCAACTAAAAACAAAAGCATACTTCCACCAATTAAACGACTTCTAGGCCATTGATAAATTCCAGGGAGAGCAATTTGAGGGAATTCTTTCCATATACGACTTGGCTCTTCTCTTTTCCAAAAAATTTCTTCAATTTCAGAATCATTTAAAATTACTCCTTCCTTGTCTGTTTCTAAGTTTAATTCTCCACTCTGAAAATCAGAATTTGAAACTGATCCTTTCCATTCTCCTTTTTTGGATTTGATTTGCAATTTAGATTTAGGTTTGACAATACTAGAAATTCTATCCTCTTTTCGAACGTTAAATGTTTTGAAATACTCCAATTTTTTTAAAGGAATTTCTTCTTTAATCACTCCTCCCTTTCCTTTAGATACAATAATTTTTTTGTCATCTACTGAAGTAAGTTTTGCATTGCAAATTTCTTCGGAGTCAAGCATTTTATAGCAAAAAGAAGTTCCTCTATACCCAAGTTCTAAATTTTTTACCTTATTTTTAGGAATTTTTTTTAGAGTTCCATTTTCTTCAAACTCAATAAATTTACCCGAATCTTCAATAAACGTACCTTCTAGAGACTCACCCGTTTTTAATTCTAAAAGATCTGCATGAATCACTGAAAAAAAGTTTATATATAGTACGAATACTAAAAATAAAAACATTTAAGCCTTCCACACAACATATCGATACATTTAATTGGACTTCTACAAGAAAATTTATACTACAAGTTAGTCTTATAGAGTTATGGATTTTTGTATTTCTTTAAAATTTTAACTTGTATTTTTTCATTTATTATTTAGTCTCATAAAAAAAATATGATGAGTTCCTTTCTTGAGCAAGTAAAAACTTCTCGTTCCCTTAGACTTCAAATTGGGATTCTTTACTCTTTACTGGCTTTAATCAATATTTTGTTTTTTTCAGTTCTTATTTTCGAGAACCAAACTGAACTTCTAGTGAAAAATTTCAACTATCAATCTGTAAACTTTGTCATTTCTATTTTGGAAGATTTAAAAGATAAATCTATCTCAAGAGAAAGAGATAATAGTATAAAACAACTTGCAAATACACTCAAATTTCATGAAATCAATCAATTTAATATTTTTGATGAACAAGGCACAATAGTTCATTCTGTCTATTTAAATGAAACAGGAGAAGCCATACACAATGAAGAAAAAGAAAAAACACCAATTGATGAAGAAATATTTAAGAAAGGAAAAGAATTAGTCGATAGCACAGCTTTTTTTACTTCTAAGTACAAACTTGAACTAAATGATAATGATTTTTCTATTCGAATTTGGATCCCTATTAGTTCTCAAGAAAAAAAAGAAAATTTATTTCTTTTCTCCGAATTGAGTATTCGCTCTATAAAAGAACGATTAAATAAACTTTATTTTCAAATTGCCATTGCTTTTGTATGGGGAATGTTGACTCATACTTTGTTTGGTATTTATATCAATAGGGTTATATTCACTAGAGTACAAAACTTAAAAGAAGTCACTGATAGAATGGCAACCGGAGACTTGAATGCTCGTGTAGAATGGAAATTTGAAAAGAGTGATGAATTAGATATTTTAGGTAGAGCGTTCAATGGTATGGCAACCAAAATTCAAGCTGATTTTACAACAATTAAAAATCTAAACGATGAAATTAACAGTGAGTTAAAAATTGGAAAAGAAGTCCAAGAAATGTTTTTACCTGCAAATAAAAAATTCAAAGACTTTAAAGTTGCTACTTTTTACAGACCCATGAGAGAAGTTTCTGGTGATATTTATCATTTCTATCGTTTTCGTTCTGCTAAAAACAAAAAGAAATACGCCGGATTTTTCTTTGCCGATGCTTCAGGACATGGAGTTTCGGCGGCTCTAGTAACAACGGTTACTTTGCTTTCTATTGAAAGCATAATTACTCGCTCTATTCGACCTAACTTCATCATTCAGCAACTTGCTAATATTATTGGAAATCGGTTTCAATCCTCTTTCTTTGCTACTGGAGTATTTTTTTTGGTCAATGAAAAAGGTCACCTCATAGCAAGCAATGCAGGTCATAATGCCCCTATTTGCTTTCGTCCTTCTACAGGAGAAATGATTTTCTTTAAAAGTTGTGGTCCCCCTCTTGGGATGGCAGATGACTTCCCCTATAAACTTTTAAAAGCTAAAACCCGTTCCGGTGATAAATTATTTATTTATTCAGATGGTCTAACGGAATCTCCCGGTCCAAACGAAGAACAATTTTCTGAAAAAAGAGTCATTGAACTTATTAAAAACAATATGAATTTATCAAACAAAGAACTTATCAATCTATTATGGGAGGAGCTAGACAAGTTCGCCATTGACTATAGAGATGACGTTTCTATGGTGCTTTTGGAGATCCCATGAATAGAGGATATTTTTTTCCTATTCTTTTTTTATTTTTGATTTCTATTTTTGTGTTTAGTTCCAAAGCTATTGTAGATATAAAACTTCAAGAACTCCGATTTTATCTTGTCAAAGAACAACTCCTTAACTATGAACTCTCTTCTAAAGTACTTCGTGAGAAAATCAAACAAATGTTACTTTTTAAAGATGATTATAAAAACGAAATCAAAACCACTATTTTAGAATCCAATATCATGAACTCCGATACTGTAGCTTCTTATCCAAAGCTCAAATGGAGTGATTATTATGGACTTTTTCTAGTAAACTTAGTTCGAATTGTTTCTTTAAAAAACTTTCTGACTCTTGTAGAAGATCAAAATGATCTCATGCAAATCCAATATGCTTTTTATATGGAAAGAACTCGTAAATTTGGAGTAGCCGCAAAGAAATATGAAACTCTCTCTGAAAAATTCCAAGACATAGAAACAAATGAAAACGGATTTGTAATGCTTCATCATGGTTTCTGCTTAGCTATGATGGGGGAAACAGAGGCAGCAATTACAAAACTTCGTAAGACAGAGGAAATTTTTGTAGGAACTCACTTTGCAGATAACGCAAGAATTTTAATTAACGTTTTGCTAGAGGGAGAAAAGCGCAAAGAAGAAATTGAAAAGAAAGCCACAACGATTGATCAAAAAGCCGAACTTTTATTTGAAAATGGAAACTATAAAGAAACTTTAGAAACCTTAAATAAAATTGAAAATAGAACAGTAAATCAAAATTACATGAGGGCAAGAAGTTTAGAAGAGACTGGACAAACGAATCAAGCCATTCAAGAATACATAGGACTTTCTCAACAAAACGAAAACAAAGAGATTGCAGTAAAAGCAAATCGCAGGCTCATGCTACTTGGAAATATTTATGAAAAAAACGAATCCTTAGCAGATTTTTCCAAACAACAAGCAAAAAAATTGGGAGATGAAGAAGCCGTAAAACAAGTAGAAACAGGTTCCAAATTAGTAGCTCAATCTTTAATTATTGAAAAGCTTACAAAAGAACCAACTGCCACAGAAACAAAAAAAGAAGACTCTGGAATTAACCAAGAAGAACTTGAGGAATTAAAAAAAGAATTTACTGCCATTGTTTTCGAAGAAAAAAAAGAGCGTGAAGAAAAAATTGAAAAAATCATTACACCTATTATAAAAGAAGAAGAAATTATAAAACAAGACTTAGTCATGAAATTCAGACTAGTTGATGGAAAAATCCTAATGGGAAAAAAAGCAATTTTTACAAATGGAAAATTTCGTTTAGAAAGTGGAGAGTTTGGCATTAGTATTCCTTATGAAATTATTTCTCTTATAGAACTTAACGAACCTCCTAAAGTAAAAACTTTTGGAATTGCTTTAACTCAAAAAAATGGAAAAAAATATTTAGTAAATAAGCTCGAAAGAATAGAAGACGAATTTCAGTATAAAGGAAATGATTCTGGAACTGTGAATGTAGAAGATATTGACCTTTTAATTATTCAAAACTAAACCACAATTAAAAAAATATTTTAGATTTTATTTAAAAATAAGAAAGAATCTTTTTGAGTTGTTCACGAAACTCACTGGAATCTAATATAGAAAAATGATTTTCTCTTAAAATTCTTAAACTCCGAAGTTCTGGATTTTCTTTTCTAAGAAAAACAGTTTGTGTTAAATATTCTAGACTTGGTTTTTCTATAATTCCATCTCCAAGCAAATTAGAAAACCAATCCTAATTTTCAGAAAATATAGAGTAAACTTGAAAAGCATTAATGTCGTTTAGTTCTCCATAATATGTAGTTGTCGCATAACGTCGAATTTGTTTGCTAGTTTTCCAATCCTCCTCTCGAATAATACCATGAGATAAATCCTTAATTCCATCACTACGCAAATTTCCAATCATACCAATAATTTTTAGAGTTAAATTTGGAGACAGTTCAAAAAGAAATCCAATCCAAAATCCAACTTTTTCTAAGTAA
>CALDSP010000173.1 GCA_937924465.1 uncultured Leptospiraceae bacterium | reverse complement strand
GAAAGCTACTGAAATGGGTTTTCAATTTAAGTATGTAATTGTAGATGAGAGCCTTCCGAAAAGTGAGATGATTATTTTAAAAATGAGATATCCAAAGTTAAACATATTTATTCAGAAAAAAAAAGTTTAATTTAAAATATGTAGACAAGAACTTTTTATTAAAAATTTTAAATATTACATATGAGTTTTGAAGAAAGCGATCACCAATATGAAGAAAGAAAAACACCCGCAGGATTTTTGGTCAAAGTCCGTTTGAGCAAGATGACATATGTGGTTTTTACTCCAAGAGGTCCGGAAGTTCCAAAAGGTGCCAAGAATAACTCTATTATTGTTCCGGTTCCAAGAGTGGTCTTTTTAGGTGAGGAGTTTAATTTATCTCATTTTCGGTTGGGAGAACTTTCTTTTGTGAATGTGAAATCTTCCAAGTTAATTATTCCATACCAACATGGAGGTTCTAGAGATATAAAAACTATATTTCTGAACTCTGGGAGTGAGAGTGATATTCTTCCAGTAATTATTTATCATTTCAATAATATAAAAGAGATTCACAATCTTTCAGAACAAGGTGTAGAATTTCATCACATAGTTGCTGATGAAACCCTTCAAAGAAATGATCTTGTTTCCTTAAAAATTCGTTATCCTAACGTAAATATCCTCATTCTAAAAAAGAAAATTGCAGTTACCCAAGATCCAAAAGCGGCTATGCTTCCAGACGAAAAGGGAGAAAACAAGCCTATTGATGATTCTGTTGGCATTGCAATGCGCGCTACAAACAGTGCTAACATTAATATGAATTCTGATAATCCCGTATTTTTAGCAAGAATTCATTTGCGAAATCTAGAGTTAGAAAAAGTAAAACAACTGCTTTTTGATTTTAATTTAGGAGTCGAAGATATAACTTTTATTCGAACTTTTTTAGAAGTCATGATTAAAAATATCAATAACAAAGAAGAGTTGGAGGTAAATAAAGAAAAATTAAAAACCTTAGATGAAATATTTCGTCTTGCTGCCATGATTGTAAAAAAAGATGAAACTGACTTTGAAATAGAACTAGAAAAAGGTTTACAGAAAGATGTTGCTTATATGATCTATGCTCTTTTAGAAAAGTATCAAGAAAATGCAAGTAATATAGAAGAAGAAATTATGTATTGGGAATGGAAATACCGAGCAAGAAGGCTTATGTAAAAACTCTTGCTTACTAATAAAACATAGAAAAAGTGGAAAATCATAAAAAGAGTAGATGAGATAAGGATAAAAACTTGAATAAACCAGGATTCATGAAATTATTAGAAGCAATGCGAAAGCTTAGCATTGATGTAAATGATCGCGAAATTTGCAAAAAGTTAGATACTCTTATGGTAACTAGTAAAGATGACTTAAATCTTGCTAATATTAAAAGTTTGTTGCAATCTCCTTTGGAGTTTGATCCTCGTGAGATTCCCGATCCTTATACTCAGTACGTAAAGCATTTTATTTACATGGTAAAGAGAAACGAAAAAATGGGAATTCAAAAATATTTTTCAGAAGAGGAGGAAAAATCACGAAAATCAAAAAAGGACTCTTCCTAACCATTATTAAAAGAGATATTCACTATAATCACTCGTAAGTTTTAATTCTTTATCGTTGTTCATCACCTCATCGAAATTTCTTGTCCATAATTTCTGTTCATATAAACAATTCCTAAAAATATTCATTGCAACAAAGGCATCATTTAAAGCCTCATGCTCACAATTGTTTGGAGAAGTCCTTATTTTATAAGTTTTTATATTGAAATATTCTTTTAGATAAGAAAGTTTATAGCGTTGTAAATTGGGATAGTATTTTCGAGTGAGTTGTAAGGTGCAAAAGACAGGTAGAACAGGAAATTTCCTTTGAATCATTGTTGTATAATGAATCAAAAAAGAAAGGTCAAACTTAGAATTTTGAATTACTAAAATACTATTCTGTATAAAAGAAAGGAAAGCAGGCAGGACTTCTTCAATAGGAGGAGAATTTTGGACAGTTTTATTTTGAATTCCATGGATTTTTATAGTTTCTTCAGGGATTGGTTTAACAGGCCGAATCAGCTGCTGAAATTCGGAGATTTTGATATTCTTATTGAATCGAATCACTCCAATTTCTAAAATTTCATTGTAAATTGGAGAAAGTCCAGTTGTTTCAATATCAATCGCTGAAAATTCTAAATTTTCTAATTTATTCTTTAAAAGTAATTCATTCATAATTGGATTATACTATTCAAGGTGGATAAAATAACTTAAGTTTTTTTGAAAATGGAATTAAAAATTTCATATTTCCGAAAACCCCAAAAAACGCCCAATTACGGGCAGCAAATGAGAAATTTATTTTTTTTCAACAAATAAAAATGGAAGTGTTAAAGTAAGATTTTTATAAAAAAATAAACGAATAGGAGAGTATGACCAAATCGCAACATCGTATTCCATGAGAATTTATAAATCAATTTTACAACCATGTCATTTGAAAAATATGACAAAATGTCATGTGTATCTAAATGGAATGTGCATGACTTTATTGCAGAAAAACTGAAAGAAAATAGAGTGGTTTTCAAAGAATTTTTTATAGAAAGAGGGAATTTATGGCGGAGGCTCTTAGAATTAAAGTTCGTTGTCATGCTTGTAATTATGTAATTGAAGGCACGGCAAAATATGGAAGTGGGCATTATGTTCCTGTAGGGGTAGATTTTGAATTTATTGCTGTTGGAAAGGTGGAAACTTCCGATGGCAAACGAAAAATTAAAGCAGAGGTGCTTTGTGTTTGCCCAAGCTGTGGGGTGAAATGTAAATTTTCAATTTGATTGTTCATGAGTTTTACAACTCCTCTATATGGATTGTTTCTAATTTTTATTTTATTCTTTTTTTTAGGAATTTGTTTTCTTTTTCCGGTAAATAGAAGTAAGTTTTTTAGATTTTATTTCCTTATTGCTAGTTATCTTTTTTATGCTTCCTGGGATTATTTTAGCTTACTTTTAATCATTATTACAAGTCTCACGGATTTTTTTGTATCAAGAATAATCTTTCGAACAAGTAGTATTTCCAAAAAAAGATTATTTTTAATTTTTTCTTTGATTATAAATCTGGGCGTCTTGTTTTCTTTTAAATATTATGCATTTTTTGTAAAAAATTTAAGCTATTCTCTGAATATATTTAATCTAAAAGCAGAATGGCTTCCAACTTTGAACCTCCTCCTTCCTGTAGGAATTTCCTTTTACACTTTTCAATCTTTGAGTTATACTTTGGACGTTTTTAGAGGGGAAATTTTTCCAGAAACAGACATAGTAAAGTATTTTTTGTATGTTTCTTTTTTTCCTCAATTAGTGGCTGGTCCTATTGTTCCTGCTAGAGTTTTACTTCCTCAATTGGAAAATTTTTTCATTAGCGAGGAGAATTTTATTAAAGGATTAGGGCTTATAGCCTTTGGGCTTTTTAAAAAAGTTCTTATTGCTGATAGGCTAGCTTTCCTTGTGGATATTTTTTATGAAAATCCAAGTGCCTATTCTTGGGCATCGACTATAATAGCTCTTCTTTCCTATTCAGTTCAGATCTATTGCGATTTCAGTGGTTACACTGACATTGCCCGTGGTTCGGCATTTTTATTTGGAATTGCACTTCCAGAGAATTTTCATGCTCCTTATCTTTCTTTGTCCTTTACAGAGTTCTGGAGACGTTGGCACATAACGTTATCCAATTGGTTAAAAAATTATTTGTACATAAGTTTAGGAGGAAATCGTAAAGGTAAATTTAGAAATTATATCAATTTATTATTGACTATGCTTTTAGGAGGGCTCTGGCATGGTGCAAATTGGAACTTTCTTTTATGGGGAAGCTTTCATGGAGCCTTGCTTGTGATTGAAAAATCTCTTTTTGGAATTTTTTCGTTTGACCCTGTGGTATCTACAGGGGTAAAATTCAAAAAATCTCAATTTTTAGGAATTTTTTCTAGGTGGCTTTTTGTGTTTGGCGGTGTAACTTTACTATGGATTCCCTTTCGTGCTCCTGATTTAAAAACAACAATTTTAGTTTTGAAAAAAATTTTTATTTATAGCAAAGGAATGGATTATCCAAAAGCGTTAGAGAATGAATTTTTTAGTTTATTTTTGCTTGTAATTGTTTCTCATTTTGCTTATTTAAAGGGCTTTGAATTAGAAACTTATGTTCAAAAAATTCCCAAGGTTTTGATTGTATTCTTATTTGTTGTTTTTCTTCATTTTATCATTTTGTTTACTAGAGATTCTAAACCCTTTATCTATTTTGTATTTTGAGTTTTTAGAATTATAGAAAAGAGGTTTGAAGAATTTATAAATTTTCAAAAAAATATAATAATAAATTTTACATTTCTTTTAAATTCATCGATATTAAAAAAGGAATATTTCTATAAAGGTTCAAGTTATGAAGGTTTTAGTTGCTTCAAGAGATACTGAAATTGCAAAGCAAATTAAAGAATTTGTGAGTGAAATTCTCAATTCTCAACTCAAAGAAATTCAGGTAGAAAAAGTTTTAGAAAAAGTTTTAGCGAATTTATCTAAGTTCAAGCCCGATTTACTTCTTTTTACGTATGATGTGTTGTTTACGAACGATGGGTTCCGATTACCTAAGTTAAATGTTCCATTTATAGTGTTTGGTGAATCTTTTCGTAAAGCTGATGATATTTTAAAAGCAGGTGCATTTGCTTTTTTTACTTTTCCAGTAGATAAAGAAATTTTAGGTTTAAGTATAAATAGATTACTAAAGAAAAATATGCATGTTTCTAATTTTGTATTTCAAGTGAAAGGAGAAGAAGTAAGTATTCCAGTGAGTAAAATTCAATATGTTGAAGCAGAGGATAAAGGTTGTTATGTCTATTTAAAAGAAGCAAACAAAAAGGTTTATGTTCCTCATTCCATGAAGAAAATTTTAGAAGAATTGCCTTTTGATTTTTTGAAAGTTCATAAAACTTTTTTGGTTCGTGAGTCTGCAATTGCTAAATTAACGAGTGCTTCTGGAAGTCGTTATATTCTTAAGTTGAAAAATGGAAAAGAAATTCCAGTTGGTCGAAAATATTATCAATTTTTGAGAATTGTTTTACATAACTCTAACTAGTTCTCAAGTAATTTTTGAAAAAATTCTCTCTCTCGTTTACACCTTGATTTAGTAATTCCATTTTCAATTTCGTAAATTACATTACTGTTTTTCAGAACTTTCAATAACCAAGGTTTTTTCTTTATATAAATGTGGATATAAGAAAGAAAACTTTCTGCAAAATGATCATCCGCGTTAGTTGCTCCATAAAGGGTAGGAAAAGGTGTTAGCTCTAAAGAATTATAAACAGGGATAACATCTGCATCTTGAAGACTAGGTTTAGAATAAAACTTTATTTCATGACGCTTATGTATTTTTGAGTCATAGATTGATCTTGTTTCCTCTAGCCAATCATATTTTGTAAAG